>DATFEX010000111.1:0-7445 GCA_035250685.1 Nitrososphaeraceae archaeon
GCAAGTGGTGAATCTGAAGCCATAAATATTATCACTCAACAACTAAGAGAAAGCCCAGAATATCTTCAATGGCAGGCTATCACAAAATGGAATGGACAAATGCCTTACGCTCTGGGTAGCAGTGGATTTCCATTCTTCCAGCTGCCGTTACCGCAAGCCCAGAATCAAACACAATAATTCAAATTTTTTATAAGATCATCATTCTGAAAAATACATAACACTATTCACTCAATACAAGATATTTTCATAGGCAGAAATTATGATATCAACATTCTGTAGTAAATTATCAAATTTTCATATTTTGAATGAAGGCATCCATTTTTGAAAACATGAAAGTCAGAAACAAAATAAATGCCGCAATAAAACCCATTGTTCCAAATACAGCAACGAATTTGTAGACCTGCTTAGTTGTTACCATTCAAGACAAATTATATGTTTAAATTCTAATTTAACATTCTTGGCAAGTTTCTCTAATCAAGAACAAAACTATACAAATACACTTCGCACATAGATTGACACGAACTGAAAGTTGGTAATTGATTGACTCCAGTGATAAGTTAGCATTGACAAACGACGAAAAACCAAACTTGATTATGATTCAAACATAACAGCAGATACGAAAAATTAACTCTTTTCCCCTAGATATTCAAAATTGTTCAACAAGTCTTCGAAAGTCCCCTTGAAAGAAAAATTAAGCCAATTACATACTAAAACTTGATTTATTGAAGATATGATCAATAATAGATAGTATTTATAGTAATAATGCTATCATATTTTAATGTCGCAACAGAACAAATTACCTATTATAGCAATAATAGCTGCAATAATATCACTCAGCGCAGTGTCGCTATCGCTCAATTCAATTCAAGCACAGGAAGGTGAGACATTCTCTGCAAGTCTATCGGGTAATGATGAAGTTCCTCCAATACAGTCCCCTGCTACCGGTTCGGCCAAATTCCAGACTAATGAAAATGGTACACAAGTGTCTTACTGGCTTAACATTACCGGACTGAACGAAATAACAGGAGCACATGTACACAATGGAAGTGCAGGACAAAACGGCGAAGTTGTAGTTACTTTGTCAGGACCAGAATCTTCCCAAAATGCCGAAAGCGGGGTCATTTCCATAATTGGAAATATAACAAATGATAAACTTCAAGGGCCTCTAGCTGGTAAAGAACTCTCCGAACTGGTGGGTTTGATGAGCGATGGGATTGTGTATGTAAATGTTCACACTGGGGAATTTAAAGACGGTGCAATTCGAGGTCAAATAGTATCAGGGTTGCCTGCATCGGAAATTAATGTTACCTCAGTAGCACCAAATGCAACAAATGCAACTTTGGGTCAATGACTTGGAGAAGTAAAGTAACTTACTCTACCCTTTTCTTTTTTTGTGATTATTTGAAAGCTTGTCCTTAAGATGATAACATCCAAACGACTAAGGTCTATTTTTTAATTTTAGATTTTCATACGATTCTCTGAGTTTTAGATACAAGTCTTTCATCGCTGGTTCCAACAATGCAAAGGAAAGATAGAAATCTTCAGCTTCTCGCAGGTATCTTTTGATTTTGTTATTCACTAGGTTTCCGTCTAATTTTGGCATATTACTAATGAATTTCATGTTATTTGCTCTATCTGCCAGTTTTATAACTTTCATATCATAGTCAGCGGAGCTCAACCCTTTACAGTAATCATGAAATCTAGCCAATTGCCTTTGTTCATCATTATCACCGGAATAATTTTCAAGAGGTTTTATCTTTAGATCCATGCAAATCTCATGGACCCTTATGCCAAATCTATACTTTAGATACGCATCAAAACCATATTCTTTTGTCTTGTACAGATCCAGTATTCTATCATTATCCTCCATCACATCATGTAAAATCGATGAGACTATTTCGACACTTGTTATATTACGATTTACCGTGAGATAGTGGTTAACTACATCCCTTGTAACCGGCCAGATATGAGTCTCAAGAAACGGTGACTGATTGTCCTCACGTTTAATGCCGTTATGAATCTCGGTCGATACGTCCATCGCCTTAATAATATAATCATCAATCCTTATTCTATTTTGAGTGAGGAAATTCTCTAGGTCTTCCCTCTTTAGAAAATCCTGATTCTTCATGTTTATAATTAAAACCTGGACAACAAAAGGATTTCCTTGACAAAATCAAAGTATTTGCTTGTAGATTTCATCCGCCACCAAATATCATGGTTGTATTTGGCAACTGTCTTGTACATTATCTCTACTGTCACTATTTCCTATTTCTTGTTCATGGCGTCAATTGCCCTCTTTTTTTCCTCATTTAGTTCATCCAGTGATACACTATTAGCCAAAATTATAGTATCGGCACCCTTATCAATTTCCCCCTCAGTAAATATTGCCGCATATTCAGTTGAAGATAGAACTTTGATTACAGAATCGTCCGCCGGTAGCGTTAATTCTAACTCCCTTAAGGGTATGACAGAACCATAATTATCAATATCAAGTTCAACAACCCTTATTTTGTTTCCTTGTATTATCTTGTCCACCTTTACTAACAAGATGCACCGTGCACAGACATATTATACATCATCCAACTACTTAGGTATTTTTGCTATTTGAATCAAGTCAAACAGAAAGTATTCAACAAGACCACTTTGCAATACGTTTCCATTAGATAAAAATGGTTTTTCTTGAAATAACTCTAATATAGTAAGTTGGTAACCAGTGAGTTCAGGATATCAGTATTTCAATCAATTAATTGCAAATTTTCTCTTTTTCATGATAAACAAGATAAATTCTCATGGATATTCTTATTAATGATATTTGTTCTATTTCATCCAATGATTAATAAGATACGTGAGCAGAATATCGTCCTTCTACTCCCAATAATAGTAACTTTAAACACTGTTTATGTTTCTGGATTTATCGATCTTGAAATTAGCGGGATGATCACATCAAATTCTGTTAGTCTCCGTGAAAACGGAAAGACAAAATCGTCAGGATTACCCTCTAGTCACTGGTGTAGAAAGTGTGCGTCCGACTCATTTTCGCTAGAAGATACAGTTCAAGTCACACCCGAATCAAGTAAACCAACATTGTGTGAAATATACGTATGCGACGGCTGTGGCCAGAAAACTGAGTACTGGAAATATTTTGAAGGAACCCAACCTTCCTGAACTTTTTTATTTAACTAGCATTACAAATTGTCAATCATTAAATTTGTGATAGTTTTGCTAAAAATCTAATCGGTGCTTCGGTTCAACTATTGTATCATTTAATTGCTTATTAATTATTGACATAGTTCATTTAACTACTAGTCGTGAGCATAATTTGATGCTCAATGGCTCTTGAAACTCAATACGATCAAATACTAAAAATAGAAACCAACCATATTTTAATTTCATAAACTCCATTGACTCGGGAGAGCAAAGATAGCATATTCATTTTGTTTTTCAAAATTCTTATGTTACAATAAACTGGACCTGATATCCTTTCTGAGATTGTCACAAGAAGAAATGGTAGATTGTAATAACAAAATACTTAGTTTCTCACAAGAAATCTAAGACTTACAAGAATCTAATACTATCTTCAATAAAACACGCTTGTGAAATGAATGATGTTATACTTAATTGGAAAAAGTTAAAGAAATTTATTAATTCAGAAAAATCAGGGAATGAAATTAATGGTAAAGATAGAGCATACGAACATGAAGAAATACAAAAATTAACTAATTTTTGTGAACAGCGAATAAAAACGGTTTTTCTAATACTTGCATCCACAGGGATTAGATCCGAAGTATTACGTAATCTAAGGATACGTGATTTGAAAAAAATAGTTGATATTTACAGGATAACAGTTTATCCAGGAGATAACGAAGAATATTTTACCTTTTGTACGCCTGAAACTGCAAAAGAGATTGATACCTATTTGGAGTTTAGAAAAAGGCACGGTGAGAAAATAACTGGGGATTCCTATTTAATAGTAAAAAAATTCCCCCATTTGTGCAAAGAGGAATAAATAATTATCTCATTTTGAGTCAACGAGATTATTGAGTTAGAAAAGTTGTCTTGAACCAGTGACAACCGCAATAAGGTTTATGGCAATGGGAGTCTGGAGGTCCATGATCTTTTTTTTATGACCACAATTAAGGCAGACGTCGTGCCACTCCATATTCTGTACCGTTTAGAATTCTTTATAATAGTTCATCCAGGTCCAACTCTTCCCAAACCCTCGATCTTAACCACATACTTAGTTTGACAATCAGGGCAAATAAAAAATCCCGTCACATGTGGGCCAGATCCTTCAGGTTAATAATCCGATGTTGTCAATGGAACAGGATTACCTATATCACAATAAATACATGAAAAGGTCATCCTTTGACACGTCGTATGATATCTTTTTTGGGATCCTCAGGATGATTGCTATTCAACCTAAATCGCCGGTATACACTTATGACAAAACGATATAAAAACATTTTTGCAGATCTAAGTCGAAAATTATTCCATAGTTTATTTGAGAGTATTTCATACACCGATGTGTTAGATGGGACAAAGGAAAAAGATCTTATTTTTAGGCGACATATTAGATGGCGAATTAACAATCTTACATTCGAATTCTATAGAGTTTGCCGAGATATAGTCGAGAAAGTAACAGTTGAATCGTTTTACCATTTATGATATCATCATACGATTTTACCCACTGATGTATCTGAATGGTCAAGAATATTTTCTCACATCAATTGAATCAAAATTTTTAACTTTTATAAATAATGTTTGTTGAATATTTGTATGATTGTGGACAGGTTCAAAAAAGTATGTTTAAACCATAACATCATTTTCTGTAGTTTGTCGTTATACGTCTTTGCGCTTGCATCAATAATAATCATTGGTCTCGTTATGTCACAAACGACTGATGCGACAAGATCAGTGCAACTATCAGCTAATAGCAGTAATGTTTATTCACTTCCAGAATTATTTAAAAAAGTAAATCAATCAGTAGTTCAAATTTCAACTAGCGGTGAAAATACTACCTTCCAACTAGGACCTAGACTCGGATCGGGCTTTATTTATGATAATACTGGTCATGTAATTACCAATTATCATGTTGTAGGTGGCGGAGGGGAATTACTGGTTTCTTTTCCGGATGGAGAATTCTATAACGGACAATTGATAGGTACAGATCCTTATAGCGATCTTGCAGTTATTAAGGTCACTGCAATTCCTCGAGAAAGACTCCTACCTTTACCTCTTGGAAATTCGTCAGACTTGGTCATAGGACAACCAGTAGCAGCTGTTGGTAATCCATTCGGATTATCAGGTTCAATGTCTGAAGGAATCATCAGTGGTTTAGGGAGGCAATTACCTTCATCTATTTTGCCTCCGACAGATCCAATACCGCCATTATTTGGCAGGGCCCAAATACCTACAGGTACAACGTCTTTTTCCATACCCGACATTATCCAAACTGATGCTGCAATAAATCCTGGCAACTCGGGCGGTCCCTTACTTAATATGAAAGGCGAAGTTGTTGGCATAAATTCAGCAATATTCTCCAATACGGGTCTCTATGCTGGAGTTGGATTTGCTATCCCTTCTGATACCGTAAAGAAAGTAATTACCTCATTGATAAAAACGGGATCTTACGATCATCCTTGGATTGGAATAGTAGGTATAGATATTACTCCGCCGATAGCAAAATCAATGAATTTGAACGTAACAGATTCTAAAGGATTTCTAATAACAGAGGTCAATGCTAATGGACCAGCAGACAAAGCAGGAGTTCAAGGTGGAGATAGATTAGTCTCTATAAACGGAACAGATAGAGAAGTAACATTAGGGGGTGACATTATTATAGGGATTGATGGAAGGCCGGTACGAAATATAGACGACCTCTTAAGTTATTTGGAAGGTGAAAGAAGCGTTGGGGAAAATGTTACCTTAAAATTAATTAGAAATGAAGAGATATTGGAAAAAACATTGACTCTAGAAAAAAGACCCGATTCTGATAGTGTCTTCCCATCGGGGAATAATCAACTATCATTGGGTATAACCGGAGTAGACGTTAACTCTATAATTGCGAAAGCAATGAACTTAACTAACTCAACTGGATTCCTAGTCAGCAGTGTTACTGCAAATGGACCAGCAGACAAATCAGGAATTCAAGGAGGATTTAAAATTGAGACAATAAACAATACTCAATATACATTAGGCGGAGATATAATAATTGGTATAGATAACAGAACAATCAATACTGGAGAAGATATCAAAAGTTACATTAATACAAGATCTGAGGGGGATGCAGTGAGTCTTAAAATTGTACGGGATGGTGAAACTCAGAATATAACCACAAAATTAGAATTACTACCTGTAACATCAACCCAAGAAACTGAACGATTCAATCAATTAAATCCGTTTGGGGATCAAAATAGAGATTCCCAGAGAGAATTTAATCAATCTCCGTTCCAAGAAGAAATGGAAAAACAATGCGTAGAAACATTGAATGAATCCATGTGTCGATTTCTTTTTCCTTAATTTTACTTGAGATAGAATTCCACAGAGGCACGTAATAATGACAGTATGAACTGGTTTCGTTTCGACAAACAATAATGTATCATCCTATAAGCGTTCTCGGTTTGAGACTTAGAGTTTTGATTTATCAAGATTCCCTGAAAGACTTTATATTTTTATCGGCGTATTGTGCATTATCTTTTAAAGACTATAATATCCGTACCGCAAATAATGAATAGATAATATAATGGGCGATATCGAGAATGAACTTGATACCATATTAGATCGTTACCAGAAAATACAAGAAGAGAGCAGGGATAAGGAACGAAGAGAACAAGACGATCACATCGCACTAGAGAGCGAGTTCAAGTATTTGTTTAGTACTATAGTCCATCCATCAATGACAAAAATGGTAAATTATCTTGAATCAAAGGGAGACGAGTTCAAGGGTTCGTATGTCAAGGTTAGCCCACACTTGGCAAAAATATCGCTTATTATTAATGCCTACAAACTTCGACAAGGAAGCGAATGGACTGAAATTGAGTTCTCGAGAGATGGTGATAGACTAAAAATAAAGAAAAATGAAAACAATGTTACTACCGAGGCTCTGTTTGATAAATCAGATTTGAATGCGCACTTTGTAAAAAGGATATTAATTGATTTTGTGAAATCACACTATAGCACAAACTGTGGATAAAGATGAATTTTACAAGGACAAACAGGTATAGACATTTGTACACTATCCCAAGACGCGAAGGGAGATGTAATTAAATGATAAATATTATAGAAAAAAATATATAATGTAATACCTATTACATACTGTCAGGTGAATATGTTATGTGGAGAAATCCATGGAATCATACAAACCGGATTTTTGAAGAACTGGACAAGGAATTTTCAGATGCTGAACAGATGCTAAGTAGAATGTTCCGAACTGTTAGAGAGCCCAA
>DATFEX010000112.1:0-13154 GCA_035250685.1 Nitrososphaeraceae archaeon
AATTGTTCTCTTATTTAGATCGTTTTCCGGACCAAATAAGATTTGAATATAACATATCCGGAATTAGTTTTTTAAATCCGACTCCTTCTCCCCTATACCATTTTGGGAACCATTCATAAAGATGCAATCTGATTGTTTGAATGTATACAATTAATCCCTCAATAAGCATGATGCCTATATTTCCTCCGATCAAAACAGCCAATCCTCCTCCACTCTCATACGATTGGTTAACCGTTACCAACAAAGCTGCGTGTACCAGAAGCATGATTCCAATTCTTGTATAACTAATCACATTAGACAGAACTTCAATTATCCTTACCAGTATTACCTCTATAACAATTCCCATCAATCCGCCTCCTTCATCATTCCCATGTTTCGCAGCATGTTCTTGTTCCTTTTTGCCGCCTAGTATCATAACTCCTACTGTTGCAAATATTATTGGAGGTGCAGCCTTTGCAACCAAGTCCACTGTTACCCAATCTCCAAATAGGAAACTCAACCATGGTACTGGTTCATTATGAATAACTCCTGTTACTCCAAACATTCCTATGATATCGTACCCGGATCCAATAGCAGCCAGTATCACCGCAACTACTGCAAGAAATTGAACTATTGAAGGGATATCATGTGTTAGGATAAGGAGTTTGTTTTTTTCCAAGATATCATGTCTAAGTTTTAGCAACATTGCCATTAACAAATGTACGATGCCTATGGCTACTGAAACCTTGAGTATTTTTATTACCTGGTCAAATGTTAATTCAGAAACATTGAGAGCACCAACAAGAGGACCTAGTGGTTCAAAAAGCGGCGCCAATATTGCCATCTTATCTATGTGAAAACCGAACATCTCACCTGTACCCAAACCAGCTATACTGGCCCCAGCACCACTTGCCGCCAGTAATGTTGCCCATGTCTTTAGACTTCCAACTCCTCTATATCGGAGAAACATTCCCAAACCAAAAAGTAACAGTCCATGTCCCAAGTCTCCGAACATAACACCATAGAAAACAGGCCATACGTAAGCAATAATCGGAGTTGGGTCTACTTCTCCATGGTTTGGGAGACCCTGTGTTTCGGTTATTACCTCAAAAGTTTTTGCGTATCTATTATTTACAAGAAGAGTCGGAAGCTGATTAGGAGAATCCTTATCAACTTTAACTGGTTCTGTGACAGAGACATATCTGTCCGTAAGTTCTTTGAACTTTTTTTCCATACTAACTGGAATATATCCCTGAATTACCGCAAAATTCTTTGTACCTGCTGGCTTGCGTGTTATCTCTAAAATGTCCTTGGCTGTTTTGGATGATTCATATAAGGAGAGCAATTTGGGAAGAATTGCAACTTTTAATTTTTCAATTTTCTTTGTAATTTCTGCCTGTTTCTTTTCAAGTTCTTTAGTTTTATTTTGGGCCATCTCATAGGCAGAGCCTGGATTTTGAGGCAAGTCTGTTGGAATCTGAATAGGATGCACATTAAAACTTCTAAGCACTTTAACAATTTTTTCTGAATCTTCTTGGGAACCTATGACTGTAATAGACGATTTATCATCATTGAGTTTGACAGGTTGAACAATTATGTCACCCAAACTATTTTGAATTTCATGAAGATCCTTTGTGTTTATAATAAAAATTTCTGCAAAAAAAGTCTTCAGGTTACGCAATCCGGATAAATCCATTTTAAGTTTTGAAGCACTCCCTATAGCGTCAAGAGCAGTGCGATATTCCTCTAGATCTTTTTCTACTTGCTGTTGAGTCTTCAGTAAAGAAACCGGTTCTTCCAATAGAGTTTTACTCTCATTTTCTAATTCGACAATCAGATTCTGAATATCATCTATCTTGTAATCAGTTTTTTCCTGAGGAGCACCCTTAAAGAGAGTCGCCATTACACCAGTTTCAAGCGAAATCCCCAAAGATCTGATGACCTCATCAATTTCTTGGTATAATTTTTGAGCATTTAATAAAAGATCATCAAAATACGAATTACTATGTTCAGAGGGGTTCTGTAATGTATGAAACCATTCCAATTCCGCCAATTTGCTTACTGCTTCATGAGTTTCAACCCTTGGCAGAATCAAAGTTGTCTTTAAGAGCTTGGCCTGTCCCATAGTATTGAGTTGTTTGATTATTAATTCTCCTTAAAATCTTTCCCTTTTAAATTACCTAAAAATCCTACAACCAAATGCCCTCGATGCATCATGATGCTGCCCTCTTGATATTTTAGAATCTCTTCTTTAATGATAGAAATTTCATGGATGAATAACAATGCTATCTGGAAGGTACTAAATTCTTAATGAAAAAAGGAGTCCGTTGGGAGAGGAAAGTTCCTCATTGACCCAAGATAATGAACATCATTACAATACCATAGATTGCAATTGATTCTACCATGCCTACGAATATGAAGACTCTTGATTGCATCTTTGGATTATCGCTGATTGCAGCCAAACCTGCAGCACCTACGAATCCTAAACCTATACCTGATCCAGCTGCCGCAAGACCAAAGGCCATACCTGCACCAATAAGTTTGGATGAACCTGCATCGGAGGCACCTTCTGTTTCCGCTTGCGCATAGACTGAGTTGTTATACAAGAATAGTATGCTAGAGGTAATTGCAACGGTCAGAAGAATAATACTAATTTGTTCTCTGTTAGCACTCATCATACAGTGATTCCAAAATTGAGGGCCATATTTAATTATAACTAACAAAGTTTAGAAATTCACAAGATTCTAAGTAGATCTAATAAAAACCCATAGTAGAAATTGGCAATTTCTAAATTGAAACTACTCAATTTCAAACAACTTGAAACAAGAAATTTCTGATTTGAATATTCTTATACACGATTCTATTAACATCATTAATAGAGATTTTTTGCATAAAAAGGCAGGAAAATACCCATTACAACTTAAACATTGGAGATTGCTTTTTTCTTGAAGGACGAGATATCGTTTTTTACATTCTCAACCATAGAATCATGTTCTGACTGTAAATTTTGCTTTGATTTTCTAAAGTGTTCTGCGATAATATCGTTATCCATCTCGCTTGTCGCCATAAGATGCATTATTATGTCTGCTCTATATTCTTTTTCTTGTCAAGAACTACTTTTACTTTTTTGAGCCTTACAAATTCTTCCCTTTCGCGTTCCTCTAATGTTCCCTTAATAAAGGATATAGCATGCTGATACTGTGGAATTATAACATATTCAAGCGCATTGATTAGTTTTTGTGTTTTTTCAAGCTCTTTGGCTAGACTGAAAATAGCATTTTCATACTCGGCCGCCTTGCATATTTGCGGAAGCATATTCTTAATTTGCTTGGAAGCCTTGTCAACATACCCATTTGTTTCCGAAAATCCATAAGAAAGTTCTTGTCCGGATTCTTTGGTTTTGATTTGTAAGGTAGGTATCTTGACATCAACAATTCTTCTAACATCCACATTCACTTCCATTATACCTGGCGTTGAATCTGATATCGATTCTAGTGTTGATGTTCCAAGAGACATGTATGAATCGTAAACTGCAGAATAAATATCAGATAGAGGAGACCAGATATCACCCCTTGTCTTGTTGGCCTCTTCAATCATTTCATCAATTTTTTTCAATAGTACTTCTCTTTTATCATCAAGAATCTTGTGGACCATAGTACTAACCTGTAACGATCGTCTGATCTTAATTAGTTCGATTTTTGTTGCAGTTACATTTTTGCCAAAAGACATTTTCGATGAACTTGTGGATTACTTGTTTCCTTTATAGTACTGCTGAATGTGTTTGTCTTTGATCTTGGTCAATTCGCCTTCTGGTAAAGTTGCTAGTATATCCCATGCTCTGCTTAGTGTTTCATCCAAATTTCTATTTTCATCTGGACTTTGTTTCAAAAATTGAGTTTCAAAACTATCACCCGCATCAAGATACTTCAAGTCAACACCGGTTAAACCTGCCTTACCTACAATTTCTGCTAGTGCCCGGACTTCCTGTGCCCTTGAATATGCATCATACAGCTGGTTACCAACTTCCATATGATCAGATCTGGTTTTACCTTCACCCACACCATCTTTCATCAATCTAGAAAGAGACATCATTACGTTTACTGGCGGATAAATTCCCTTTCTAAATAGATCTCTTCCCAGGACTACCTGTCCTTCGGTGATATAGCCAGTTAAGTCAGGTATTGGATGCGTGATATCGTCTGCAGGCATTGAAAGAATTGGCATTTGAGTAACACTACCATTTTTTCCCTTAATTCTTCCGGCCCTCTCATAATTATTCGCCAAGTCAGTATAAAGATACCCAGGGTATCCTTTTCTGCCAGGAACTTCTTCTCTTGCTGCGCTAATTTCTCTAAGAGCTTCTGCGTAATTAGTCATGTCAGTTAGTATAGCAAGTACATGCATTCCAAGATCAAATGCTAGGTACTCGGCCACGGTCAGAGCAACTCTAGGAGTAATTATTCTTTCAATAGCAGGATCATCTGCAAGGTTAACAAATAGTACACTTCGTTTCAAAGCACCCGATTCCTCTAAACTCCTCTTAAAATACTGAGCTTCAGAATATTGTACACCAATCGCTGCAAAGACCACAGCAAAGTCTTCGTTTGTTCCTACGACGGTAGCCTGACGGGCAATCTGGGCTGCTAAGATGTTGTGAGACATTCCGGAGCCTGAAAAGATAGGCAGTTTTTGACCCCTGACCAATGTCAACATTCCGTCAATTACAGATACTCCAGTTTGAATAAATGATGTAGGATATTCTCTACTCTGAGGGTTCATTGGTTCTCCATTGACATCAAGGAACTTGTCAGCAACCGGATCAGGTAAACCATCATTTGGCCTTCCCAGACCGTCAAATACACGACCCAGCAATTCTTGAGATACTGGCATGACCATTGTTTTTCCAAGGAACTTTACTCTAGTTCCAGTAATGGCCAATCCTGTTGTCCCTTCGAAAACCTGGACAACAGCTTTTCCATTTCCTACTTCAAGAACTTTGCCTAATCGTCTTTCGCCTTCGTTTGTTTCAATTTCCACGAGTTCGTCGAATGAAGCTTTTGTAACACCATCTACAATCATAAGTGGTCCTTTTATTTCAGCTATTTTCGTATATTCTATTCCCGTTGTTTTAGACAGAGACCTTTACCTCCTCTATGTTACCTTTGAACGAATCAGTAAGATGCTTTTCTATTTCTTCCAATTTTGAAATCTCCTCATCTGTAACTTCAAATTTTGCCTTTAGCAATGTTGTGATTATTGGCAAAGCTCTGATATCAGCTAATGATTTTCCTTCCTTAAGAGCCTTTTGTGCTTCTTTATAGAACATTACCATAAGTCGGACCAATTTTAATTGTTTAGCAGGACCGCAATAGGTATCAACTTTATCAAACGAGTTTTGTTGCAAGATTCCTATTTTTAGCATTCTAGCAACTTCCAAGACTAGTTTCTCTTCATCAGGAAGTGCCTCGGGTCCCAATAACCTGACAATCTCTTTTAGTGTATCTTCACGCTGCAAGATATGATATGATTCTGCTCTCAAGTCATACCAGTCAGGGCTTACATTTTCTTTCCACCATTTGGAAATATCTTCAAGATAACCTGAATAAGACTGCATCCAGTTAATTGATGGATAGTGTCTGGAATATGCTAATCTAGTATCCAGTGCCCAAAATGTCTTGATAAATCTGATTGTATGTGTTGTCACGGGTTCAGTAAAATCTGCACCTGACGGAGATACGGCACCAACTAGTGTCACAGATCCAGAACGATCTGGTGAACCAAGCGCTCTTATTCTGCCTGCTCTTTCATAAAATTCTGCGAGTCTTGAAGCCAAATATGATGGGTATCCTTCTTCTGCAGGCATCTCTTCCAATCGGCCTGACATTTCTCTTAAAGCCTCTGCCCATCTACTTGTAGAGTCAGCAACAAGAACTACATCGTAACCCATATCTCTATAATACTCTGCTATAGTAACACCCGTATAGATTGAGGCTTCCCTAGCTGCTACAGGCATGTTACTCGTATTGGCAACGAGAACTGTTCTTTCCATTAATGGCCTCTGAGATCTTGGATCAATTAAATGTGGAAATTCTACAAGGACCTCTGTCATTTCATTGCCTCTTTCTCCACAGCCAATGTAGACAACAACCTTAGAATCTGCCCATTTAGCTATTTGATGCAATGTTACGGTCTTTCCTGTCCCAAAACCACCTGGAATAGCACCGGTTCCACCTTTTGCAATGGGGAAATAAGTGTCAATAATTCTCTGTCCAGTAACCAGTGGCACGGTAGGATCAAATCTTTCAGAATATGGACGTGGTTTTCTAACAGGCCACTTGTGATACATCTTTAGTTCTATCTTGTCGCCGTTCTTACTATTAGCGCGTCCAATTATATGCTCTAAATCATATTCTCCTTCCTTTGCAATTTCAGTAATAGTAGCTTCTGGATAATTTGGCGGAACTAGTATTCTGTGAGTTAAAAGTGGAGTTTCTTCAACTGCTCCAAGAATAGAGCCTCCTAGAATAGTATCGTCTTTTTTCACTGAGGGAGTGAACATGTGTTTCTTTTTCATGTCGACCGGAGTAGTTGTGATACCTCTACCAATGAATGCTCCAGATTTTTCGGCAATTTCATCCAATGGTCTTTGAATGCCATCATAGATTCGCCCAATAATACCTGGGCCTAGAAGAACTGAAAGTGGTTGACCAGTACCAGTTACTGCTTCTCCAGGCTTAAGACCAGATGTGGATTCATAAACTTGGATAAAAGCTACATCTCCTGTTAACCTAATAACTTCGCCAATTAATTTCGATTCACCGACTTCGACTGTCTCGTACATCTTTACTGACGACATCCCATCGGCTTTAACTGCAGGACCGCTAACCCAAACTATTCTTCCTTTTGCTACCATCTACTTATTTTCGCCTCTAAGCAGTTGGACTATTTCTTTCCTTATTAAAGGTTTGAGACTTTCGATGTTAGAGTCAAGTGTATTGTCCAAGCTCATTGTTCCATCAACAGAAGCCGCTCTTATCCCGCCAAGAATATTTACAACTTGATCAGATACAGTTATTTTTGATTTATTATTGGATGCTTCTTGTGATACTAACTTCTTTACGAGGCTCAAGTCAGTCTTATTGCACTGTATCACAATTTCAGAACCTAACTTTTCAGAGCAATCTTGTATCATTCGAGTTAATAATTTTTCATAATTTTTCTCGTTATTACTTTTTGAAAGTTTTTCTTTTGCCTTGTCAAAAATTTCGTCAATAGCTGATTCGATTATAACTAGTTCTTTGTTTCTGGCATTCAAAGTGCTAGAACCTATTATTTGGCGCTTTAGGTTCTCTGCCTGTTTTTTTGATGATTCAATAATATTGTCATATTCGACCTTAAGGCTGCTCTTTGAAGATTCTAAATTTTTTAGTGAATTTTGAAGTGCAGAGTCAATTTCTGAAATTAACGCGGATTCTTTTTGTGAAAGAACTTTATCAATTGTTCTCTCTAAAGAATTAGAACTCATTCATTGATTTTTCAGAACTACGTGATTTTAATCTTTTGATAAAAAATTTGATTAAAAAACAAAATTAGGATATGTAATCCGTAATTCTAACTTGGAATTTATGTATTCAACCAATCGGTATTCTAATAATCAGAATTTGGAGACTGTGATCCTCTACAGACTTCGCAGGTAAACGCGCCGCCCTCAGAAGACATTAGCATGTCTGACCATTCGCCGCACTCATCACAATATCCTGAAATGGGAGATGCAAGTCTTCCAATTTCTCCTCTGATCATAGCTGCCTTCTCAGATACCACATCTACTAACTCCGGAGTAACAGCAATTACATCAGAGCTTGAAATGATACCAGCTAATCGGTCTTTATAAACAACCCCTAGTCTCTTAATATTGTGTTTACGTAATATGCGAGCCGCCTCAGTTATGCCCTCTCCGGCTTCTACTGTATGTATTGGTTGCATTACTTTTCCAGCTTGAACCGAAGACGGATCTGTACTCTGTGCTATGACTTTAGATACAACATCCCAGTCGGTAACTATGCCAACTGGTCTTTCTTTTTCGGTTATAATTACACTGCCAATGTTATGTTCTTTCATTTTCATCGCAATGTCAACAACATTGTCGCTTGGACCAGCAGTGATAACTGGACTATTCATAATATCTCTAACAAGAACTCGTGTCGTCATGTTTGCATCGGTATTTTCTACTAATTTCTTTGTCACAGGATAATTTACGCAGTTTGGTTTAATTATTTTTCTAATCACTTTTGTGTGACGTTGTTAAATAACAAAAGATCTCTTGTATAGCTAACTTATCTTGACATCATTCTCCGATTGGCCTCTTTCTATGCGTTCTATCTTGGATTGTCCTGTTGGCAATACTCTAATAAAATCATCCAGTAGAACTTTTTTTAAATAATCGGCTAGGTTGGGATCAGATTCAGAAATTACCCTAACAAATTCGCTTTTTAGTTTCTTGGCCAGATTCATTGGATCAGAACCACCTGGTAATAACGAAGCGCAAACCAGACTCCTTTTTTTGATTGCATCTAACGGTCCAGAAACAATAGTATATCTATTCTCAATCTTAACCAGACCGATAGATAATTTTAGCTCTATGCCCCTGCAAAAATTTCTCTTACCTTCAATGACAAAGGAACCCTTGGGCAGGAATTGTCCTGTTGGTGCCCCTTTCTTTACCTGATTAGGGAATATCCAGTATGCATCTCCACTTGACAGCCCATCTTTCCAAGCTCTACTAAATGACACTGTAGCTTGAGCAGTCTCACCAATGTAATTGGAAGTCTCTGTGTCCTTGTTTTTCACATTCTTTACAAGAAAAAAAGGGGACCCATGAATTTCCGCATGAAAAACTATGTCGTCTTCTGTCATATGTTTACGAATCACTGCTGAATTAGAGGAAGCGTCTCTCCCACCTATGACTAGATGATCGTCGGTAGTTAGGAACCATCGATATCTTTCATACCATTGTTTTGATTCTAATGTACTGAATTGAATTTTTTCATGAATTTTTTGAGTCTGGCCCCTCAGTTTTTCAATTTTAGACTTTAGTTCATCACTTGCTTTATCAATATTGGTAGAACCACGTTCGAGTTCTTTTGCCCTCGAATACAACATTGATGAAAATCTTGGAATACTTGATTCTAACTTTATTCTTTCATCAAGTAAATCAACATAGGTAATTCCATTTTCCTGAACAATTCTAGAGTCATTTTTTTCCAAAAACGTTTTGACAGAATTATCGTTCATATCTTGGATACCAAAAGAGGAAAGTTTCATTAGATCGCTAGCGATACTTCTAAGACTCTTTGATCTTAAAAGAACGTTCATTTTTGCTTTGTTTTGTTCTTCCAAGTCATGTTCCAGTTCCAATATTATCCTGTCTGATTCTTCGGTCTTGAGGCTACGCCCTATTGATAAAATCTCGTTACTCAGAACCTGATCTATTGCTTCCATGAATGTCTCAACTTTCCTTGAATTAGATTCCTTTAACATAGAGATCGGAGAAGCATCTATCGCCACTCCTGAATCGTCGATAGTAACTGACGGTTCGTGATTTTTTTCATCCAATATTCTATCAGTCAATTCTTTAGTCTTTTCATAAATAATCTCAATTTCCTCATTACCAAGCTGGTTGGCAAATTTTGTATTAATTTCTGATTCAGATATTATTTGTTCGACATATTTCCTTGGCAAGGAGGTTGATTTTCCCAACCATTTTAAAACTTCAGTATTTTCTGGTACCTGACTGAGGCTGTTTGTCATACTTTCCAGAGTAATTTGTAGAACATCTTCTCCTCTGCTTGGAGGAAGAGCATATTGTGATCCAATCTTAAGGGTTCTGTGCCTTACTTCAACTGAATTTAATATCCATATTATCTTCATTGATTCGTCGCATAAAACGAAGTTTCCCTTTCCAAAGATTTCAACTATCAGTATCCTCACCTTATCGTCCCTACCTACAAAATGAAGAAAATAAATTCTCTCACTGCCCGGTTGAGTTACGGAACTTATTTTTGCTCTTTCTATTTCTCGACTAATTACGTTTACAAATTGAGTTTCTTCGACTTGTTTGTATTTCTTATTAGTTATCCAAATCCCCTCGGTGGAAACCATTAGCATAATATCAGGCTGTATTGGGTGGTGAAGTTTCAAAAGAATTGAATTCTTTGTGATAGACGAAATATTACTTACGTAAAACTCAGATGGCACAGTTGAGCTTATCTTGTTTACAAGATAATGAAGCTCTATCCCCGATAATTCCATGTAAATGATTGTAGAAGAGGATGAATATTAATTAAAAATTCAGATATAAATCGAAAAGAATTAAACCTGCATTTAATGTGAAGAAATCAATTGGATCAACTAGATAAGATATACTATGCGAGGGCCTTTTTGGGGGTTATCTGCGGTGTAGTTCTTGGTATAATCTTTAGCACCTATCAACTCCCTGGTGTGGTGCCGGGCTCTGTTGGAATAATCATCTTACTAGCATTATTATTCTATGTTATTTCATATGTTGTTGCAAAAAGAATTGGTTTAGGATTAAGAACTGAAGATAGAAAGAAAGTCTCTACCAATGGTGTCTTTCCCTTTATCTTTTTGCTGATAATGTTCACGATTGTTACATACACTGGTTTACGAACTTGACGACGATCTAAAAGAATTTAATTTCAGGACATTTAATCTAGGTTTGATGATATGGAACTATACAACCCCAGGCATACCTGACGAATTATTCGAACGTTCTGAGAATGTTCCAATAACAAAGGAGGACATTCGTTCAATTGTCCTAAGTAAGCTGCGTCTAAGAAAAAAATATACAGTTATCGATGTAGGATGTGGAAGCGGCAGCATTACCGTAGAGATTTGTTTACAGCTAAATTCAAAAAATGTATACGCAATAGATTCTGACAAGAATGCCATTGAATTAACTAAAAAAAATTTAGATAAATTTGGTGTTTCAGCAAATCTAATTTATTCAAAAGCTGAGGAAGTTTTATCTTCACTTCCGTTAGCTGATGCAATAATTGTCGGCGGAACAAAGGGAAAGACTGAAAAAATAATAGAACTTTGTATTTCCAAATTAAAGAAGGATGGAAGACTTGTTGTCGATACCATACTTGTGGAGACCATGTATAAAGCCCTAAAAACAGTCAAAAGGCAAAAGATGCAAAATATTGAGGTTACACAAGTCACTATCGCCAAGGGAAAGAGCGTGGCAAGTGGAACGATGCTTGTATCTAGAAATCCCATACTGATTTTGTCTGCCACAAAATAGTGATTTTACATACGACATCAAAATCCGTGGAAACGCCATTATGGCTATCTCGAATCAATGAAGTAAGGATTCTTTTCTTTTTACTTTAAATTACACAATTTTTCAACTCAAGTAATGAAGCTTTCATGCATAGGATGTGGACCCGGAGATCCTGAATTACTGACTGTAAAGGCTGTGGACAGAATTAAAAATGCAGATGCGATTTTTACCCCAACTTCTAAGGAAGGTAAACCCAGCATAGCACTATCAATAGCTAAAAAATACATAGACGAATCAAACACCACAATAACAAATCTAATTTTTCCAATGACAAAAGATAAAGATTTGCTAAAATCACAGTGGAAGACTAATTCCCAGAAAATAGCAGATGCCATGCATTCTGGAAAAAATTGCGTTTACCTTACAGTAGGAGATCCGTCATTGTATAGCACATGGAATTATATTCACAAAGAATTGAAGGAAAAGCATAATGACATAGACATTGAGATCATTCCGGGTGTTCCATCTTTCTTTGCTTTCGCTGCTCAAGCGAAAATGAGTTTAGTAGAAGGTGATCAGACTTTAGGTATCGTTCCTGCATGCTATGATTTGAATAAAATTAGGCAAACTGTAGAATCTTGTGATTCTGTAATATTTCTCAAGGACGGACGATACTTTGACAGTGTGATTGAAATTTTATCTGAAACTGGCTTTGGCGATGATTCTGTGATTACTATTGCTCAGGATGTATCCGTAGAAGAAGAGATTTTGGAAACAAAGAAATTAAAAGACTTGCGAAACACAAAAAATCCAGCTGGTAAATACTTTTCTATAATGGTGGCTAGAAAAAATGATTGAATCTAACACTGTTTACTTTGTTGGCTCAGGTCCAGGTGATCCAGAGCTTATAACCTTAAAGGCAAAAAAACTGATGGAAAGCGCTGATGTCGTCGTTTACTCAGGATCGTTACTCAATCCAAAACTACTTGAATATTCCAAAGAAGGCGCAACTCTTCATGATGCTGCACTTTTGGATAGAATAAAGATTTATGAAATATTGAGAGATTCGACGAAGCAAGGAAAACTTGCCATTCGGTTTCATGACGGAGATCCTGCACTATTTAGCACTATCAGAGAGCAAATTGATAAACTAAACTCGGATGGGATAAACTGCAAGGTCGTCCCAGGCATAACTGCAATTTTGGGAGCCGCTTCTTCGCTAAACTTGGAGTTAACCCTCCCAGGAATTACTCAAACACTTATTATCACAAGGGCCGAACTTAGAACCCCTGTTCCGGAAGGAGAAAAAATTTCTAACCTAGCAACACATGGTGCGACGATCGCTTTCTATCTTAGTGTTCATCTAATAAGAAACATAGTAGAAGAGTTGCTTAAGGCAGGTTCCTATCAAACGACTACACCTGTTGCTGTTGTATATAGAGCTACATGGGAAGATGAAAAAATAATAATTGGAACTCTTGGTAATATTGTAGAAAAAGTAAGGGAAGCCAAAATAACCAAAACCGCAATAGTTATTGTAGGAAATGTTATTAAACCAAGCAGCTATGAGTTTTCAAAAGTTTACGATAAGAAGTTTACTCATGGATATCGAATAGGGGACAAATCAAAATAGTATTTTAGAAGGTAACTACATTACTTATTTGCCTTTATCATAATACTATTTGATTAGAAAATTTCTTCATCCTTACGCATCCCGCCTAGTCCTGATTTGACTTTTGCGGCACATTCTATACATATATCTTCGGAAAAAGGAAAACTTTTCGAGCATTCTTTGCACACAGGTTTTCCACAATTAGGACATTCCTTTGTCGATGTCTGTGAATTACACAATGAACAAATATTATTTTTCATG
>DATFEX010000113.1:0-29192 GCA_035250685.1 Nitrososphaeraceae archaeon
GCCGTAGCTCTGGGAATCATAATCATTGCATATCGATTGTATAAACAGATAGACGTTCAGGAATTCAGGAGTTTAAAAGGATAATAAAATCTTAAGTGATAAATTCATGACAGAGTCATATTACCTTTTAATAGCAACATTCCTTCCATTACTTGTTTCACCCATAGCTTATGCGCTCGGTAAAAAGAGGGGAGGTAATGCAACAACATGGTTCTCTTTTGGAATACTTGCTATTTCTACAATGTTACTATTACTAGCATCGTTTAATCTTCAGGGAGGTAGAAGCGCTTATGAAGAATCGTATGCATGGAGTCAATTTGGAAATTTTGGATTAAGAATCGATGGGTTAAGTTTACCTTTCGCAATCATAATAAACGTCTTATGCACCGTTCTTACCATTTATTCAAAACCTTATATGCTGCATAAAATCAAAGAATCCTTCGAAGAGGACTCTGGTAAGAAAGAGAACACCGCTGACTCAGGAGAATATGAAGGAAATGCAGGAGGAAATGAAATAAAGACTCTAACTGTATCGAAATCATCTGAGGAACAATATATCAATCATCATATGGGGCTTTATTTTGCTCTCTACTTAACTTTCTCGATGGGTATGCTAGGAACAGTATTGGCAACTAATTTGATTGAATTTTATGTGTTTTTCGAGTTGATGCTTGTTCCATCATTCTTTCTCCTAGCATTTTACGGATATGGTGAGAGGAAGAGAATCGCTTTAATGTTCTTTTTCTGGACACACGTAGGAGCAGTAGTTTTACTCTTAGGTCTACTTGCCATGGGATTTTTCGCCGGAGGATTTGATTATGACACTGTAATGCAGAATGTCGACAAGATTCCAGATCAATGGATTGTACTTATTGTATTTGCTTTAGTAATTGGCCTTGGTGTCAAATTAGCCGCATTTGCCTTACATATTTGGCTGCCCTATGCTCACTCAGAGGCCCCTACTCCGATTTCGGCTTTGTTGTCACCCGCAATGATCGGTATTGGGGCATATGGATTACTTAGATTGTGGCTAGAATTGCTTGTCGGAGACTATTCCCAGTATAGTATTTACATTAATCTCTGGGGGTTGGCTACCATGATTTATGGCGGTGCGATGGCCATGATGCAAGATGACATCAAGAGGGTTTTGGCATATTCAAGTATTAGTCAGATGGGCTACATTCTATTTGGCATTGGTTCAGAGAGTGTTCTGGGAATTACTGGTGCAACCTTTATGTATATCACTCATGGTTTGGGAAAAGCTATACTCTTCATGATGGCCGGATCAATTATCCTTCAGACAGGAACAAGAAGCATGTCAAAACTTGGCGGTCTTGCAGGCAGAATGCCATACACTGCTGTAATAGCAATGATAGGCGCACTCACAATTATGGGAATTCCTCCAACAAGTGGTTTTATGGGCGAATGGATATTGTTCAATGGAGTATTGCAGTCAGGTTTAGAAAATTCAGATACTTTAAGAATAGCTGTATTCGGACTGGGAATACTGGCAACTGTGCTAACTGCAGCATATATTTTGTGGATGTACAAGCGAATATTTCTTGGTAAAATTCCAGAACAATACGCAAAGATCAAGGAATCTAATAGATATGTGATTGTCCCAATGGCGGCACTTGCAGCGATTACACTATTCCTAGGTGTATATCCAATTCCTATGCTGAATCCAATTACTGATTATGTACAGGAAATGTTTACAGGTGACAATACTGTACTCCAAATTAGTACTGCAAATCCTGTCAATGTTTCATCATCTTATATGAATAATAGTAACAGTCATGTGACTGTTGCCGGAGGCGAATCATGATAATGCATCTGTATATGGATGGTATCCTAAGGGAATACACTCAAAGCATTTCAATCCAATGTAGTTTGAATCCGTATGTATCTGTCAGTTTGGAGTGGGAGGATAAATAAAATGGTAGATCTTCAAGGAATTATTGGATTTGAAGGAATTGGAATTAATGCATGGATGGTCTGGATTCTCCCATTTGTCGGTGCTGCATTAGTACCTGCAATTGCAAAGGCGGGAGACCGTGCGAGAAATTATGCAGCAGTAGGCTTTGCACTTGCTAGTGCGATATCTGCAGCTACACTAATACCGTTGGCACTTGAGGGCGGCCAAGTTCATAGTCAGATAAACTGGATACCAATTTTGAATATACATGCGGGAACACTGGCAGATTCGTTGTCTATCATCATGACAAATATTGTTGCATGGATCTCATTTCTAATTTTCATATACTCACTAGGATACATGCATGGAGACAAGAATCTTACAAGATATTGGTTCTTCATGCTGTTCTTTATTGGTTCAATGCAATTGATAGTACTTTCCGATAATCTGCTAATGGTGTTCTTTGGATGGGAAGGTGTCGGACTTGCTTCCTTTGCACTTATCAGTTTCTGGTATCATGATAGGAAAAGAGACTTTGTGGGAACTCCAGGACACTACGCAGGAGGCATCCAAATGTGGGCTTCACCTTCACATGCTGGACTAAAGGCATTTCTCATGACCAAAGCAGGTGATATCATGATGTTATCTGGGATGTTTCTCATTTTTAGCTATGCAGGCACATTTGGATTTACTGAGCTGCTCCAAGATCAAACCTGGGCAGCAGAGATGGCAAAGAATAATTTGCTTGTTCCAGCCGCAGTATTGATTTTTGGAGGGGCAATTGGTAAATCTGCACAATTCCCATTAAATGAATGGTTACTTGAGGCGATGACTGGCCCAACACCAGTTTCAGCGCTAATTCATGCAGCCACAATGGTAAAAGCCGGAGTATTTCTTGTTGCTAGAATCGGACCACTCTTCTTTGCAGTGTCTGCCTTAAATTCATCTCAATTTTTCGAGGTAGTTGCATGGGTTGGTGCCATAACCGCATTCTTGTTGGCCACGCAGGCATTGGTTAACCCAGAAATAAAAAAGGTACTTGCTTATTCCACCGGATCTCAAATAGGACTCATGATGATGGGATTGGGAATTGCTGGACTATCTTCTTCTTTTGTGGATGGGTATACTTCCGGATTCTTCCACCTGATGAGTCATGCGATGTTCAAGGCTTCATTGTTCATGGGTGCTGGTGCGGTGTTACATGCTGTTGGTTCACGGTTTATGACGGATATGGGCGGCCTTAAGGGCAAAATGAGAAAGACGTTCCTCTTTATGATGATGGCCGGCCTCTCACTAGCAGCAGCTCCATTCATCACCTCCGGTTTCTGGAGCAAAGACGCGATTTTAGCATCCATTCTTGAATCAGGTTATCAATATTCGTGGATTCTTTTTGCTATTGCAGTAATGGTGTCATTTATGACGGCCTTTTACACATTTAGGATGCTTGGTATGACATTCTTTGGAAACAAAAGTAAATTCGTACAAGAAAACGAAAGCAGTCATCATGTCCATGAAGTAAGCGCTGTAATGTGGGTACCTTTTGCTATTCTTGCAGTTGCCAGTATTGCGGTAGGTTTAATTGGATTTACATTTGAACATCAGCTCCACGAAATGTTCACTGCTTATCTTGATGGTACTTTTGGTATTCACAGCGAAGCATCTGTGGGCCATGAGGTTGCTTCCGAGAGTGGATCAGGATTTTTGGCATTGGAAGAACTTAATCCTGTAGCAGTTACAGCGTCTATTGGCGCTTTCGCTCTTGGTGCAATTCTTGGAGGACTTGTATATATGAAAAGAGTCATCAATCCTCAGGTAGTTTCGAGAAGTATCATATCCCGGGCAGTGTGGAAATTCTTCTTTAATAGATGGTACCTTAATACTGCACTATATTGGGGAGCAGTGGTAGGTCCGTTGGCCATATATCGTATTGTTTGGAGATATTTTGAAAGTACTATAATTGACGGTATCAATCCTGGTCTTCAAGGTACAATGACATATTTCTCAAAAGTTATAAAGGCTGGACAAACAGGCATAGCACAGACATATCTTTTTGTTTTCGCTGCGGGTTTAATGTTAATAATCATGTTGTTATTCTTGTAGGGATGAAGTAGAAATGGATTTCTTATCGACTCCTCTGTTAGTAACTGTAATACTGGGTTCTGTTGGACTTGCTATTCCAATTATTGATTCATTAAGGAAAGAACGGGGTGCTGGTAATAGATTATATTGTGGTATTTCAGTTGGAGCCATAATACTAATTATTGGTATCATTAGTATTAGGATATTTTTAGGAGAACCGATTCCTACAATAGAATTTGGCAAGGGTATGCTTGCCGATGATATGTTTGGAGCATTCTTTGCGATATCGTTATTGATTGTATCGATAATGGTAACTGCTTCATCTTGGAATTATATGAAAAACAAGACCAACCCGGCGGCATATTACTCATTGATTCTCCTATCCAGTATAGGAATGATACTGATAGCATATTCAACTGATTTGGTAATGCTTCTAGTTGCATGGGAGCTAATGTCAATACCCACTTATGCTCTGGCTGCATTTTCAAAGCGTGATCCCATATCAAATGAAGCCGCCATCAAGTACTTTTTGTTTGGTGCCCTTTCATCAGCAATCCTTGTAGTAGCCATAGGATTGGTATACGGAATTACAGGAACCACAAATATAGGTCAAGCAATAATTTCCATGGTAAATATTCAACAAGATCTAGTTCCGATTACCCTACTTGCTTTAGCGTTATTTATTGCCGGATTTGGATTTAAGATGGGTCTTGTTCCATTTCACATGTGGTTACCGGACGCATATGAAGGAGCTCCGACTCCTATTGGAGCGTTACTAGCAGCAGGTACAAAGAAAGCAGGATTTGCTGCTGCTATCCGTGTAATTGTCTTAGCAGTCTTTGTGTTACATTTGGATTGGTCCATGGCACTGGCTATAATAGCTGTGTTCACAATGACACTAGGGAACTTGGGTGCATTGGTTCAAAAGAGTGTTCCAAGAATTCTTGCTTATTCTAGTATTGCTCAAGCAGGTTACATCATGATAGGACTTGCTCTTGCTCCCTATAGTGATCAAGCTCTTGGAGGCTCACTGTTTCACATTATTAATCATGCAGTTATGAAAGCGGCTGCGTTCATTGCGGTTGCCGCAGTTGCAATCACTCTTGCCAGCTACAGTATTGAAAAGTATAGAGGACTTGCAAAAAGAATGCCTCTTACTGCCATAGCATTGTCAATATCTCTATTGGCATTGGCAGGAGTTCCACCCCTAAATGGATTTTGGAGTAAACTAGTATTGTTTAACTCGGGAATTGTTACAGGACCTGAAGTTTGGTGGGGACCTTATTTGGCAATTGCTGGAGTATTGAACAGTGCACTTTCGCTTGGATATTATGCATGGATAATGAGAAAAATGTACATGGAGGATTCGCCAGACACATCCAGAGTAAAGGAGCCAAGGGCGATATCAGCAGTACTAATATTTGCAATGATATTCATGGTTGGATTTGGTATATGGCATGCGCCAATACTTGATTTTGCCACAAACTCAGTACCAAATCTATCTCAGCTTGTGTCGGTTTTACCTTCTGTTCCACTGAAATAATACGCCAGACAATCAATACGGTATAGTACAAATATTGGCCTATAACGTATTGTATGTTCCTATTATAGATTCATTTCATTCATAATTTTTACTACTTTGTCATCAGTTATCTCTTCAAAATTGTCATAGAATTGTGCAACTGAAGTAAAATTACTAGTCGGTGGTATTAATATTGTAACTACCTCATCCACTTCATTTTCTAAGAGCTTCACTGTTTCATTGGGTGCAACAGGGATAGCAATGATTATCTTTTTTGGATTACTCTTTCTAATCCATCTAGCTGAAACCACAAGTGTGGCGCCTGTTGCTGCACCATCATCAACAAGAATGATTGTTTTATTCTTAATATTGTATTCATCCTGCTTTGGTCTATAAAGTAAACTCCTGCGATTAATCTCTCGGATTTGCGATTCCTTTTCTATCTCAATGTAATCTTGAGGTACTTTCAATGCTTTTACAACATATTCATTTAGATATACAGTGTCCTTATCCATTATGGCACCAATACCAAGCTCTTTATTGTTTGGAGCTCCTAATTTACGAGGTATCACGATATCAAAAAAGTTTGCAGATCTATTCTTGTGGATTATATATGCTAATATCACTCCTCCACGTGGAATTCCGAAAACTACTACATCTTTGGCAATTTCATCTTTAAGCTGACTATTAAGCTTGGTTATGAGAAGTTCGGCAGCGTGTTCTCTATCCTTGAATCTTTTGACGGAATTATTCTCTTTTGTCATTTGAAATGATATCATATAAACTAACTATTTTGCTATAAGTCTTTTCAATAAAATACTCAAAGATTCAATAGTTCAAAAGTTACTAATTATTCTTACATTAAAATCCTACATCCAGTAACATATTAAAATATAAGGAACATATGATACATCTTAGTCAGAAGTGCGAATAAATTCAATAAAGTACAAATTGAATTACAATCCAGCAAAGTATGATTACAAATCTATGACGTACGTGAAGGAAAATACAACTTATGATAATTTCATCAAGGCACGCGAACACCAATGGCAGTGTGACAAATGCAAGTGTACTTTTTCAAAGTATCCTGCACTTAAAGAACACAAAAATGAGAAACATTCCTACTAGATTAATGCATTTTAAATATTTACTAATATTCAAATATCTTTGTTTATTATTCTCACACTCAAAGTCATTTTCTCTCAAAGTTAATAATTTATCGAGTTGGCAGAAGCTCATAGTTTGTAATTTTTGATAATAATCTCATCTATGATTCTTCGATATGTATATTAGATCCGAAGTGAATGATTGTTTCAGGCCTTGGTCAGTGTCATCATCACTTTTATGTTTATTTCACTTTTGATCTTTACCTCGTTTATGCACTTTCATTGGATTGGAGCTCAGGAGGAATTTGCAGAAACAGAGTTTGAGGAAGAAGGAAAACCAAAACTTTTTGATTCAAACCTCAAAATTTCTACGGTTGCCGAGGGACTAAGTACTCCTACTACTATGACCTTCATAGGTCCTGGTGATATTTTGGTTCTTGAAAAAGATACTGGTATGGTCAAAAGGATAGTCAATGGTAAAGTTCTTGCAAAACCTGTTCTCGATATTAACGTAGCCAATTCGATTGAGAGGTGCTTATGTGGAATAGCAGCATCCAGAGGCAGCTCGACAACATATGTTTTCCTTTTCTACACCGAAATTGATGGAAAAGATGGTGACGACAAAGCTGGCAAGCAACCAATTGGTAATAGAGTCTATAGATATGAACTGTCTGGAGATGCACTGATTAATCCATTACTTTTGATGGATCTTCCGGCTAACCCCGGACCACGACATAACGGTGGTGATATTATGATCGGCCCGGACAGTAATCTATACGTAACAATAGGTGATGTGGATGGTTCTTTCAAGGGAGAAACTACAGAGACCAAGACCCAGAACTACCAGGATGGTGTAGATCCAGATGGGAGAGGCGGAATTTTGAGAATTACTCAAGATGGACAACCTACGGACGGTATTCTTGGAGAATCCATTCCTTTGAGAGTATATTATGCTTATGGGATAAGAAATAGTTTTGGAATGGACTTTGATCCTATATCGGGTAACTTATGGAACACAGAAAATGGTCCAGGAAATGGAGATGAAATAAATTTAGTTCTTCCTGGTTTCAATAGTGGATGGCAGCAAGTACAGGGTATGGCTTCAATGGAAGATTCATTCAGTGAGTCTGATTTACAAGACTTTGAGGGAAAGGGACATTACAGCGATCCTGAGCTTGTTTGGGTAAATACAGCTGGGCCAACCGCAGTAAAATTTTTGAGATCAACTGAGCTTGGCGCTTCATATGAGAACGATATGTTTGTAGGAGATGTGCATAATGGCCGGATTTATCACTTTGATCTCACTCCCGATAGGAAAGATCTAGTTCTTCCACAAGCTCTCTCATCGAGAATCATAGAAAAACCATCATCACCGGGAGTTAGTAGTATTGTCTTTGGCGAAGGATTTGGAGGTATTACTGACATAGAAATGGGTCCCGATGGTAATTTATACGTCGTATCAATCGGACTTGGTAGCATATTTCAAATCAGCCATGCGCCATGAAACAACTATGTTGATTTGTATTCAGAATAATATTTTAAAAAATGAACGTTACTTTATTTGATATTCTATATCCGATTATAATGTCCAAAATTAAGTAAATTCTCTTATTTTAGTGACAAAAAAAGATAAAGATAAAGATAAAAAAAGATATCGAATCTTATAGGTGAATTAGTCCACCTTGTTGTCCGACATGGGGAGATTGCCCAACATATCTCCTTCTAAAGTGTCCAGAAGGTCTCTTTGAAAGCAACTCAATAAACCATGCTTCATGTTCAACTTCTTCTTGCATAATTCTTTGGGCGATATCATAAGTTCTGGGATCTTTTCCAGCGGTCATATCACATACTTCTCCCCACGAACGAATCGCACATTGTTCTGCGCCTAGTAATATTTCAATTATGGAAGTTAGGTTTTCCCAATTTTCTGGAAGATATGCATCAGGACAACCTGCCTGATCAGCAAATTTTCTAATATCTCTTGGTAATGAACCACCGAGTTCATACAGTCTAGGCACCATGGCCTCAAAGTGATTTCTGTCTTCGATCCTTGCTTCTTCGACAATTTCCTTAATCCCTTCACCGTCAAGCCCAGTGCAATGCATTCTTAAAATTGTATAATAATAATATGTAGTAAATTCAGCACCGACACCCTTGGTTAACAGTTCTTTTAATTTCTCGACATCAACCCCATTCTTCTTTATAACTTCAATTGCAACAATATTTGGAACCTTACCCTTTGTATCACTCATATCAAAAAAAATAGATAATATTCTATAAAAGTCTTGTTATAATGCTAATGCTTAATCAATTTTGGATTTAAACTTGTGAATAGAATTATTGGTTTATCAAAATCTGAAAAATTGAAGGTAATTTTTATATCGGAAGTTAGTGTTAATTTGCTATGAGTTTTGTTGACAGTGATGGGAATATCATTGTACCAAAAACAGTAAGGCCTCTTATGGAATATGAGCCAACTATGCTCGGTGAAAGAAAAGGTTCAATAAAACAATACAGACATGGCAAATTACACATACGCGAATATGATACCTACTACAGTGTTCATTATGACAAAATCGATCCCAACAATGATCCCATTGGACACATTATGGTGGACGCTTCAAAATATTTCCCTGGTGTTATGATGCTTTCTTTTCTATCAAAGTACATTTTAGACAAGGAATAAATGGCATGCATGAATGTTCACATATCGCTGCATCAATGTCTTTCCAACGTCGCTGGATTACTTTTTTTAAATTTAATCTATTGGTGTAAAAAGTGCCTTTGTTAGAAGATTCCAATGAGATATTGGATGTTGAGCTAGAGACTGATAGAGTGAAACCATCATTTGAATTTAAGAAACCTTCAATTTGGTTAATTTTCAAGACCATATTTAAGCTGATTCCGGTCATTGTATATCTTAGAAAGGACAGAAGAGAATGGGTAAAAAAGGAAGGCAAAAATGTAAATGAAAAAAAGTTTAGAAAGCATGCCGAAAGGGCATTAAAGACTTTTGTGGCACTTGGTCCGTCTTACATAAAACTTGGTCAATGGCTATCCTCAAGAGCAGATCTTTTGCCTCAACCTTACTTGGACGTACTGGAAAAACTTCAAGATGATGTACTACCTGAACCATTTTTGGATGTCAAACCAATTCTTGAAAAAGAGCTTGGGCCGCTAGAAAATATTTTCGAGTACTTTGACACTTCAGCAATTTCTGGAGCAAGTTTAGGTCAAGTCTATAAGGCTAGGCATAAAGAAAAAGATGTTGTAGTAAAGATAAGTAGACCAAATATTGAAGAAACAATTGGACAGAATATATACATTCTAAAAAAACTGTTACCACTTGCCACTCGGTTTATTGATGAAAATCTCAGATTTTCGGCAGAGGGGATGCTTTCTCAATTCATTGAAACAGTGCACGAAGAAATGGATTACCGAATAGAAGCAAGAAATCTGATACAAATAAAAAATAATCTGAAAGAAGATAGATCAGTTATTATTCCCAAAGTTTACCTTGATAGAACTTCGCGCCACGTTATTACGATGGAGTATTTACGGGGAACTAAGATAACTGACATAAAGACATTAAATCAAAATAATATTGATAGAGCAAAACTAGTATATCGGGTACATCGATTGTTTTTTAAAATGTTATTGCGTCACAGTATTTTCCATGCAGATCCGCATCCAGGTAACATTTCGATTACTGACGAAGGAACAATAATACTTTATGATTTCGGAATGGTTGGAAGACTTGATGATGAAACAAGAAAAAGATTGGTAAGACTATATTTGGGACTAGTGGATAAAGACCCAGTAAGGACTACTGATGTGTTATTAGAATTAGGGACCCTTGAACCCTCTGTTGATAGAAGATTGGTAGAAAAAGGGCTTGAATTGAGTATACAATCCTTGTACGGTAAAAAGGTGGATAGAATGGAGGTAAAGGCTCTTCAGGATTTGGCAAATAAGACACTAAGTAGATTTCCATTTAGATTGCCCAAGAATCTTGCGCTGTATATGCGAATGGCCTCGATTCTTGAAGGAATTTACCATTACCATAATGTAAAATTTCAGTTTGTTCGTGTACTGGTGAGTTTGCTAGAAGAAGAAGGTTTGATTAAGGACGCTTACATTGAAGAATTTAAAAGATATGTTAATAGATTTGTGAAGGGGATTGAAGTCTCAAGCGAACTTGCTCCTATGATAAAGCAATATTTAACAGATCAGAAATCAGAGAATAGGATTAAGACAAGTTCAAATGTTCTTCCAATGAGTATTATATCATCGGCAATTCTTATTGGATCAACTCTTATCTTCCCATATGAAAGAAATTTTTCTTATCTTGGATTCACATTGTCTGTAGCTATGTTAGTTGGTACCCTAGTATTCAACAAATTAAGTAGAAACTAAAAACCACATTCCCATGCGTCTATGAGAATGGCATTGAAATTGTTTTAATTGGTTTTATTCTTTTTAAACTACCAAAATGTGATTAAATATGTCAGCAATTTTTCGAATGTTCATATTACATAAAATTTCTATGGCTCATAATTCAGTGTTATCTAATCATAAACAATGCAGAATCTGTATACACAATAATTTTAGGATATGATCCATCCAATTTCATATAAACTAAGATTTGTCTATAGGAACGATGAATCTCAGTTCAAGGACCGTACTCCTACCCTCAATTGTTCTGCTGATTGCTGCTGTACTTGGTACTACAGCAACTAGTGCATTCGCAGTAGATGATCCTTTTAAGAATAAGGTAGAAATTGACACCGATGTAGATAACAAAGATACGTGTGATGAATCTGGTGAAGGATTTAATGAAGCACTATGTGTTGTCACTAACAATTTAGAAACAGATACCTTTACTATGCAAGGCGAGAAGAACAAAATTTCAATAGATGCAGAGGGAGAAAACCACAACGACTGCGATGAAAAGGGAGATGGAAATAACGAAAGTGAATGTATTATCACATCAAACAGGGGAATCGGCGAAATTAATATCCTCGATGAATTACCGTGATAAAAAATTAACCATTACATCAGATAGTACAATTAACAACCTTAATTTTTTTTGTTTTTATTAGCAAATAGAACTGATTAAATTTATAACTGATGCTGCCCTAAATGTACTTATGAGATTATTACATGGAAGTCCGGGATTTGGCGTTCAACTTTCAGAAAATGAAGTAAAGAATTTTCTTTCTGACAGCAAATTGAATCTTCACCTTGGAACCGTCGATAAAGATGACTATCCTAATGTGCATCCTACTTGGTATCTTTATGATGAATCTATGGATGTAATTTTTATAGAAACTGGAAAGGAATCCAAAAAGACCAGTAATTTGAAAAGGAATGACAAAATTTATTTCTGTATAGATGAGGGAAATCCACCATATAAGGGCATAAGGGGTAAAGGAGATGTCAAAATTCTAAGTGATCCTGATGCAAATCTTCCAATTGCACAGAGGATAATGGTAAAGTATCTTGGAAGCACAGATCATCCAATGGCGAAAGTATTGCTTGAAAACGTAAGAAAAGGAAATTCGGTGTTACTGCAAATTAAACCTAAATATTACTCCACATGGGACTATAGTAGAAATAACTGAATAATACTCAGGACCTTTAGTTCTGGAAATGGATTTAGTATTATAGTACCTAACAATAATTGTATATTCTAAATATAATCTAAATCAAACTCTAAATGTATAATCATATTTTAGAATTTCATATTCAGGGATACCATGTATGTTGCGATATTGTATGAATTATTTGATTTCGCAATCGCCAAATTGATGATCCCCTTGTGCAGGATCAAAATTAGTTATTCTGTCCACTCCATCCCCACATCTGAAGAAGTCTCCTCCTTCCCCTCCACTTAGGGTGTCATTACCTTGACCTCCATATAGTCTATCATCTCCAAGTCCACCATCAAGTATGTCATTATTAGCGGTACCATACAAGACATCGCTTTCAGTACCGCCAATTAATCTATCGACATCGTCTCCTCCATGAAGTTCATCACTACCAATGCCTCCATCAAGAACATCCGTCCCATCACCACCAGAAAGGTAATCATTTCCATCAGAGCCATTCAAGATATCATTGCCCCCTTCACCTTGGATTTCATCACTACCCGATAACCCATTTAGTATGTCATTACCTCTAAACCCTCTCATGTCATCATCGGTCGCCGTTCCCATGATATTGTCATTTGCTACAGTTCCCTTAATATCCACGGCCCAAACTACTGAAAAGCTTATCAGCAATACAGACATAGTCAGTACAGAAACTATGGTAGCACCGTTAGTTAGGCTTAGCATGTTGTTTTACTCAACTTAACCATTAGATTATAAAAATCTATACCATCAAAGGTATCTCCCGTGAGATTCAATATAAAAATCTCATTTGCGTGTAATGACTACATTATGCATTAATTGGACAACCAGAACATTCCAAATTAGAAAGTAACTCGAAGAATTTACCTCGTGTATCTAATTTGATTTAAAATAAATAATGAATGTATCGATACTTCATATAGAACTTAGTAAAAAATTCAAGAGATTTAAGAGAATCAGAAAGTATAGAATCTAAAATGAATTAATCTTGTATGTTTTCTCTAATGGTTTGATTGAGTAGGATTAAGATAGTACTTACGAACTTTTCCAAAAAGTATAATTAAAATTTTGGTGTATAACTTACTTATTGGATCTATATATAGGATGTTCAGGCTGGAGTTATAGTTCATGGGAGGGTCCATTTTATCCTTCAAATATAGACAATAAATTAATGTTGACATATTATTCCAAGATATTCGATTACGTAGAGATAGATTCGACGTTTTATAACATTCCATCTCAATCAATGGTGAAAAATTGGAACAAAAGAACACCGAATAATTTTAGATTTACTGTAAAGTTTCCAAAAATCATAACACATGAAAAGAAATTTAGAAACGTGGAAAAAGAGCTATCACAATTCTATGAAAATATGGAGCCTCTTAAGGATAAGATTTTAGCATTACTCATTCAACTGCCTCCTTCTTATGAACTTAAAGAAGGATTGGAAACCTTTAGAAATTATGATTTTTTCTTTGACAATACATTTAGGTATGCAATAGAAGTCAGGCACTCTTCTTGGTTTAGTGAATTAGCATACAATATGTTTAGGAATAGTAACATATCATTAGTCTGGAGTCAGATGGATGTTCTACAAACTCCACCTGTTATTACAACGGACTTTATTTACCTGAGATTAATTGGAGACAGGAGTATACAAGAAAGCAATTTTGGCAAATTACAAAGAGATCGAAGTTTAGAGATGAAAGGTTGGACGGATAGAATAAGTCAACTAAAGGAGCAGGAAAAAAGTCTCAAAATTGGAATAGTTGCTGCTAACAATCATTATGGTGGATTTGGACCGGGAACTGTCAACATGTTCAGGGAAATGTTAAATTTGGAGCCTAAAAGCACAGAGCACATTGATCTAAAAGAGATTGGAAATCAACTACATCTACAAGAGGATTTTGATTCAGGATCAGTTAAACGTAAAAAAGATAAGCAGACTACGATTTCGGATTTTGTATGATGTTTATTGATAGTCCATAAATAAACTATGGAAAAATAACTAAATTCATTTAGGTAATATGGTGGAATTTTGATGACTTTAAAAACAAACTAGTAATTAATTGGTCGAGAATTCGGGAGTGAGAAAATGGAACATTTTAATATAAATTAGATTCTAATCATTAAATAGCCGTCACGTTAATTATGAGAATAGATAAGAGAATATGAATTTTGTAAAATGTCCGGATCGGAGGATCATTTTCATTTTATCTATCATCATTTTACTATCAATATCTACTCATTCAAATCTAGTTCCAGAATTGAATATTCAGAACTCCTACATTTACGGACAAGAAAATAAAGATAGTATGTTTACAACTGATGCTACAAATGACAACTCGTCTAATTCCTCCATTAATTCTGGAATTACAATTGATAGCGAAGGTCAAAGTTTTACAATTTCATGTACTGATTTTATGAAGTTATATGACACAATTTCAGCCTTGGATATTGGAGATCAAGTTTCGGAGAACAAAGTAAATCAGACTTCCTTAGATGACATTGAGCATATCTTCAATTCATACGCAGGAAATTGCTCAAAGCTTGATGAATATGAATTTGAATAAATTTATGTCTGTGTAACTTCAGCTTGTGCGCTCATGTGAAAAATAAGTACTTTATGTTATCTTATTCCTTTTTTTCAATTTCTTTAATACTATCAATGATGCGATAGAACTCGCAGCGGCTATTATAATAACGGGAAGTGCCAAGTTAGTCAGATCGACTGAAAATGGTTCTGAAACGCGAATTGGGAAATCAAATGTCAGCATCCTGTTAGAGTTATTGGAATCTCCTGCGAGTGGATTATTCAAAATGTCAATGCTTAAGAGAAATATACCTGATCTGTCAAAATTGTAAACATACGGGTAGTGCCCACTTGATAACAATACTGGCTGCGATTTTGCCAACTCTTCTCTTTCATTTGAAATTCTTATAATAATGGGTGTATCTGTAATAGGATTGTTACTAACTGTAGTAATCATAATATTAATTCGTGTTTCCTGTCCTGATATTGGAACCATGGGTGTAGTATTAATCCGGACGTCATAGTCTCCAATGCGCTGTTGTAATGAATTACTTAGTAAGTCCGCCGATACTATTTGCAGAGTTAATACTAAGTTTACGGCGATAGTAGCTAATAGAATTAAAAAGACTATTTTCAAAGTACTAGATCAAAATCTCTTTTACTTTTACCCATCGAGTTCTGGTCAAATACATCTTGATTCATTCTGATAGATGGTGTTGTGCGTATGTTCTTGCTATTGGTTTTCATAATACTCGCAGGTCTTACTTGCCCTGAAGTGAACATTTCCACTATCTGAAACATAAATATTTCCAGATGAGTCTATCGCAATATCATGTGGTATAAGGAACTCATCATCTCCACATCCCAAAGATCCCCATTTTGAAACAAATTCACCTCCACTATTAAATTTCTGAATTCGTACATTTCTTGTGTCTACAACGTATACATTGCCCTCTTTATCAGTAACTATGCCATGATTTTCAACAAAATGACTGTTCCCATAACCATAACCTCCCCACTTTGTTGTAAAGTTACCCTGATCGTCAAATTTCACAACATAAGAATTGTTTCTTCCATCAGTAACATAAACTGAGTCGTTTGAATCTATAGTAATATCATGTAAATGTACAAATAATATTCCTGGCGAATAAGAATTCCATTTAGTCAAGAACTGCCCGTCATTGGTGAATTTTTGAACTTCAGGATTATCTTGATCGCTTGTATACACATTATCTTTAGAATCAACAGCAACTCCCCAAGGCTTTATGAATTGACTATCTTCCCTTCCTTTGCTACCCCACATGGTGATAAAGTTGCCTTCATTATCAAATTTCTGAATATGCTGATTGGCATAGTCAGCCACAAAAATATTACCATTTGAGTCTACTGCCATGCTCTCGGGTTGCATGAATTGTCCTTGTCCTTTCCCTCTAGTACCCCATGCTTTAATGAAGTTGCCTTCACTATCAAATTTCTGAATATTGCATTTTTCAGCATCACTCACGTATACGTATCCATCAGAATCCACCGTAATTCCATGAGCATGTAAAAATTGTCCCGGTCCTATTCCTTTAGTGCCCCAAGCCGATATCAGTGTGCCATTACTATCAAATTTTTTAATATAGTGAAATCCTGGAAGGTCGTCAGTAATTCTGCCAGTACCGTTTGCTAAGGAAACATTACTCACATATTGTGATTGATCCTTGTTGTCTTTGCAGTTGAGACTCTTTGGATCTTCAGTTGTTTGAGAATATGTTGATTGAGAACTCAGTATAGACAGACTAGATAATACAATTGTTAAAGAAACAAGAATTACCAGGAGCCTTAAATTAATATTCAAGTTTTCTAAATTTGAAATTTTCAGAGCCGTTATCACCATGCAGCGGCCTCAATAGAGGTCATCAATATGAGTTTTTAGTCACCAAATATAAATTTAAAACTAAAAAATTAAGGGCCGGTAGCGACTTGATAAAAATGTCACAAAGTAAGGGGTGGGTTCTTAACGACAAGAGTTTTCATTTTCTAATTAAGAATTTTCTTCTCCTTCAGCATGTTCTTCTTCTCCTTCAGCATGTTCTTCTTCCTCAGTGAGGTTCAAATCATAAACACTGTTAAGCAAAGAAGTTATTTTCCCGTCAACTATTGTATCAATTTCATCAAATGGTGCCTTACTATCTATCTTTTCTTTAACTGCATTTAATGAATCTCCCAATTCGGTCGAATTTTCTGAATCCTCCTTTATTTCATCAAACTTTTCAATTGCCCTCGTTATAGTTGCTTGAGCAGTCTGGTAACTTTCTTCGTCAAGTATATTTGAAGTTTCATTGCTGCTACTTTCCGTAGAATGTTCAGTAGATGTCACGTTTTCTGCATGTTCACTTTCATGCTCACCCTCCTCCATGCCTATGGCGACTCCATAGTCTTCTAAAGTTTCACCTACCAAATCATTGACCACTAATGCCTTTACGGTAGCATTTTCTTGCTGTTCTTCATCAATTCTGGAGTTAACAACATCAGCAATTATGTCATTTAAACTAGTAACCTTGTCTGAAATATCTGTTTGCGATGGAGTTCCAGATTCAAAAGCGTTACTAAAATTGTTTAATGCATTATTGAGTTCAGCTGCGAGACGAGAATTTCTTTCTGAAATCTCTTCAGTATCATTTGATGTCAATTGATTTGCTGCGTGTTCGGCATGTTCCTTTGCTATCTCAGTGTTATTTGAAACTTGTTCTAACGCCAATTTTGCTCCTATCTTTATCATTTCAATTTTGGTCAAGAAAGAAGCACTTTCATCTCCAGAAAAGGTATGGGCGTATATAGAGGTGTTCACAGTTGGACTGAGCAATATCAGTAATGTTAGTGCAGGCATAGAATAATACAGTACTTTTATCATCTAGGTAGATAGTAGTTCAAGATAATAATAGCATTATGGTACACCAATCGAAATACTTTTTCGGTTCAAAATTGACTGGGACTAGTCATTCTAACTCAGAGTACAAAAATTGGCTATTGGTTTCAAAAATGTACTATAAACTATATTTCGTCAACATGCCAATTATACACAAACAAATGAAATACAAAAAAATCATAATTGCATCCGTTGTTACCGTTATAATAATAGCTATTTTATACACTGCATTTTACTACAGGACAATAGAAGAAGAACATCAATTGACACAAAAAAGAAATGCCATATTCGAATATCTTCAGAAAAACAACAATACCAGTTTTTCTCAGGAGTTGGGCAAATATGATAGGAGGCCTCACTAATAACCATGAAAAGCAATAACCCGAGACATTTCAAGTAGGATTAATCTAGGACAAGTTTAAAGATTCTTTGTAATTCCGGTTGTATTTGACCGTGAATTATTACACCAATTTCATCCGCAGTCCTTTTTTCATTTATCTTGATCCAAAGGTCATCAAATGCGATATCTAGAAATTCGAAATCTGTAGAATTAAGGTTGTTTTCTAACTCATTGTTAAACCTGTCTATTGTTACGTTAGTAAGGCTGAGACCCAGATAATACGATCGTATATCATTTATTGTATTATTATTATGGCTGGATGTAGTGTTAGATGAAGATGATACATTTTCGAAATGCATTTCATTCATCATACTGTGTCCAGTCATGTTTATATTGGAACCTGATATGTCGAATGCTCTAGAATAGTATTCAAAAATCTTGTTCAAATCCAAAGAAACTGCAAGCGATTGTATAGTTGCATTTTCAAGATCCGATTTGTCTATCCTTGCTGAAATGATATCATCAATATTGTCGTTAATCATAACTGTCTCAACTTCTTTGATGTCTTTACTTGCATTTCGCAAATCATTTATTGAGGAGGACAGAGAATCGCCCAAACGTTGATTTTTTTCATTGATTTCTTTCATTGTTGAACTGTCAAGAAGCAAAGAAGCATCGTTGGCATATTTTGTTACTAACGTAGCATTATCCTCATTTGCTCCTAACAATGAAATAATACTCTTTAGGTCATCCATTAAGGAAAGGAATGATGCATTTTCGTTAGATGTGAAAGTATGTCCATCACCATAACCCGATAGGGATAGGATTCCCACCGCCGATAATAACAGCAATTCAACACGTTGAAAAGACTTCATGACTCTTGGACAATAAGGATTAGATTTTATTTTTACGCCTCAAATATACTACAATGATTGCAATAACTGCTAGTGCCGGCACCAAGTAATATAATATCAATTCATTTGTAGGTATTATTTGATTTGGATCTGTAGCAGATATGTCAAAGTCTGCAGAAATTGGATCTTGAGAAAATTCAGGATCGTCGGATATTCTAACTGATAATGAAACTTGATACGCCCCACTCTCCTTAAAAGTATATGGGATTGTAATATCACTAAATTCATAGAACTTAAATGGAATATTTTGTATGGTTGAACCATTTTCCTTAATTTTGATTACCAACGATGCAGAGATGTTATTTAGATTGTTATTATCTTTGTCTAAAATACTAAAATTTAGTAAAGTTGAGTTGTCTCCAGCAAATGGAAGTGGTGGATATGGTGCAAATATTATTTGGTAGTTTCCAATATTCTTAGTTGTTCCGAAGAAATGACCATAAGTGAATTGTGAGCCAATATTTATACTAAGACAAAGTAAAACGAGGAACACTAAAAGTTGTTTAAAACAGAATACATCTTTAACGGACTTGAACATTCTGTGTTAAGAGCATTATATGACCTCATTTTTAATTCATTCCATTCATTCTGGTAGAAACTCGGTAAAAATACTCTTTTGGAAAAATATAGTAATCAGGCCTTGCTTGTGGTATTTGCTAGATTCTTAGAGTAGTTTTTAGCGTTTTCTAAAAGCATCAAACAAACTTGAAGCGGGTAATAATGAAACATGTTGATATGAAGATACCCGATACAGTGGAAGTATTAGTTAGTATTTTCTAGAATACCGCCTATAAGAATTCTAGACATAGAATTTTTCAAACTAGTTACATTTGTTTGAAAATTTGAGAACCAGACGGCGCATTGATTTTTACCATTTGACATTTAATCTTGTTACTTAATGTTACACATGCAAAAAATCTATTCATTTGTGCTTCCTGCCATTCGTTTTCTAACTCGTAGTAAAGTATACAAATATCCCGCCATTACAATTCCTGCAATACTGATACCAAGGGTAGTTAATAGTACAACATATGAAACATCTGAATTCGCTTGTAGCTTCTCAACAGATTGTTGAATATCTAGTACTTCATCTTGTGACTTATTCAAATCATTTCTACTTTCTTGAATGTCATTTGAAAGCTTGCTGATACCGTCTTGGACTTGCTGATTAATATTATTCGTATTGCCTGTATCAATAGAACTATCGGGAAATGAAAAAATGGATTTTGATTCTACATCTTCTATTTTAAATTCGCTATCCACTACTTGTCCCTTGACGTCACCTTGAAGCACCAAGCTGTATGGCCCTACCCTTGTCGGAAGTACAACGCCTTCATATCCCCCGTCTGTCGTAGGAGAGGGTTGGAAATCTAATTCTTTTGTGATAGTACCGGACTTTACAGACAGTGTTAGATTCGCTAGCGCATTTGCAATAGGAGTTTGTTCGCCACTAGTACCGCTACTAACTTGAAGTACAATACTATTCAAGTCCCCGGCAAGAGGGGGTTCAGACAACCAACCAGCCTCGATAGTTGTGTTCCCAAAAGTCTTACTAATGTGTGCAAACGAAGTTTGAGGAATAATCATGAGCATTACAAAGGATAGCAAAAAAATTCCAATTACAAAAATAGTAATTCCTACCATTTTCATGTTGATTAATAAAGTCTTGATACACATTATATCCTTTATCCTCCTTTTTCGATTGGTGTACTAGAAAAAAAGGAATAATAAAATATTCATATCAATACCATTTCCATGTAATTATATTGGTTCTACATTTACCTTCCTACTCAATTTCATCATATCATGATAGAACCTTCTACTTGGTTTTGGTATTATGTATGACCGTATTTGTTGGTTTTAGTGCTATTCATTCAACTTATGGACATGCGTTTGTGACCAATAGTAATCCGACTCCATCACAATCGATATCAGTTTCTCCAAAACAAATAGATGTATACTTTAGCGAACCCGTTGATCTGCGTTACAGCGATCTGAAAGTTTTGGACTCTAGCGGAAAACAGGTAGATGTGGGAAAAGTCAGTTACAAGGGAAGCGATGAGTTATCTCTCGAAGTTTCCGTTCCTGTGTTGAAGGATGGAACCTACACAGTATCAACAAGTGTTTTATCTCAAATTGACGGTCATGTAACTGAGAATGCGTTTGTATTTGCCATTGGACAAGCAGTAATTCCCACAAACGTAACTAGTTCTACCTCTTCATCAACTCTTTATTTGCCAGAAGCAATAGCTAGGTTCCCTGCTCTTTTAGCTCAAGTAATGATAGTAGGGGCGGCTTTCGCTAACCTTTGGATATGGAGACCATTATCTAACATTTCTGCTCTAACCGAACCAATCGCTCAGATAAAAAAGAATGTAAATAAAGATCTGGCAATTTATTACCTAATTGCATCAATAATTCTAATTTCCTCTAATTTTGCAATTTTGTATTTTCAAGCGATTTCTATCAATGCTGGTATAATAGATGTTCTTGGAACCAAATTTGGTACTGTATTGGTAGAAAGATCAGTGATATCTTTTATCATATTTGGAATATTCTTATACGAATACAGAGAATTTAGGAAAAATGAATCTCACATGTTCTCTAAATTGGAAAGCTTTGGCATTTTAATAATTGGTATGGCATTATTGGCTACCACAAGTTTGATTGGACATGGTGCCTCAAGCCAACAAGTAGCCCCCATAATAATGGACTTTGTGCATAATTTAACAGCCTCGATATGGATAGGCGGCACATTTTATCTTGCGTTTATTCTGATTCCCAAATTAATCAACTCTAAAATGGATTGGCATTGTAAGTTATCGACTTTATCCGTCATGTTACCTCGATATTCATCTTTGATAGTAACATTATTGGGAGTATTAATTGTTACAGGTCCATTCTTACTGTACGTTCTTGAAGATAATTTGAGTTTGGTTGTTGGGTCATTATACGGTACGTTTTTGGTGATAAAACTGTTACTTGCGGGATTAATGGTAATTTTAGGAGGCTATAGCAGTGTGGTTATTTATAATCGGGTTATCAATTTGTTGAAAGTATCTCCGATTGTCAGTAGCAGGGCTGGAAATTCCAAGAGCCCCGAGGAAGAATCGCAATTTGAAGGAAAAGCTACTCACACAGTTTCTAACTTTAGAAACGCTCTTGTAATTGAATCCATACTTGGAATTGTATTACTTGTTAGCGTTGGACTCTTGGTAAATACTGGAATACCTGCAAGTGAAGAAGTACAGAATCAATCCATGCCAGGAGTCCCAGAATCAAATCCGATAGAACATTTTGAATCAACTCGATTCGTCGATAATGACACACAGGTTGTAATGACGATAAATCCATTCGAGGTTGGAAATAACAATTTCAAGATTTTATTCTTGGATATGAACGATAAACCAATTGAAGTGCAATCAGCAAGTATAAAATACCGGCAAATCGAAAAGTCAATTGGCCCCATAACCGCGGACCTTGAAAAAGAATCAATAGGGATATTCGTCGCTAATGCATCGTTTGGTATACCGGGTACCTGGGAAATGGAAGTGCAGGGAATTCCACTTAAACAAAATATGTCCAGTATAGTGGCCTTATTCAATAATTTGTTGGTAAAACCTAACTTTGACGGGTTAATACTAAATGTAACTGATTATCCGATCGCAAATTCCACTATTCAACCATTGTATCCTATTTATGACAAAAACAGAAATGTTATTTGGTTTGGTGATACCATTATTGGAAGCGGTAGAATTTTTGCATTTGATTTAAACAATGGAAATTATATTGAGCATAGGATAAACGGAACTAGTATTGTAACATTAACAGCATTGGATTCAAAGAATAGTATATGGTATCTAGATCCTCTTACAAAGACTATAGGAAACTATGATCCATCTACAACTCTCAACAAGAAATTTGCATTTCCAGGATATGTTACCCCATCAGGAATTACCATTGATTCAAGTGATAAAATTTGGATAACTTCGCCAACATCTGGAGAGGTTATAATTTTTAATCCACAAATAGGTAATGTGACTTTAAAATTGCCTATTAGCGAAAATAAAGGAAGGCCGTTTGCGATTGTTTCAGATCCTATTAATAACTTGGTATGGGTAACGGACGAGGGTGGGAAGTTACTGAAAATTGATCCTGCTAATAATTATTCTATAACTGAGTACGCTCCTGGTAACAATCAATCATTACAGAGTCCTACTGCCTTGTTGATTGATAAATCAACAGGTCAAATATACATCTCACAACATGATGGTCATAGAGTAACTTCTTTTGATCCGCTAGCAAGAACATTCACTGACTTGCCAATAATTAATGAATCGGGTTTACCATTTGGAATGGCAATTGATAAATATGGCAATCTGTGGGTAGCTGAGCATACAATAAACAAGATTGCGGTATTGGATACTCAAAAGTCAAAGGTTAGAGAGGTAACCCTTGAAACTTCCGCGCCATTTGTACAATGGCTTACCTCTGATTCAAATGGGAATGTATGGTTCGCAGAACAACGAGGAAACTCTATTGGAGTGATTGAACCCCAGGCAGGACCTATTACTGCACAACCGATGCAGGAATCATATGATGTTTCCGACCAAGTTACATCAAATGGCCAGTTGAGTATAAGTTATCAGAATTTTATTGCACCGGCTATTCTTGTTGGGATTGTCTTGAGTGCCTTTATGTATGCAAGGAGTGTTTCCCAACTTAAATATAATATTGCAAATTTGTGAGAATAAAATTTGCTAATGGATATAAGAGTTGAAACGTACTTCTCTCATTGCTTGTTGTTTGTTAGAGCGTTTATCTATTCGGATTTTAAATGGCAAGGTAGACTTGTACTATTGTCAAGTGCATTTTTCATTTAATTTATCTGCAGTTCAGTCGTGGATGCTTGTACAAATAATCACATTGGTTCAAATACGCTGGCCTGTACATCCGTTTCTTCACTTGCATTTATACAATCTGCAACGTAATCAATTTCAGGTGTCTTTGAGCATTCTCTTTCTAGTTCTTGTAGGTTGAGGGAGAGGAATGATTTTATCCACATTCCAACTATATTGTGACACTCTGATCTAAAATCTACTTCTGAAAGACTGCAGAACTTGAATGCGGGGTCTGTTTTTGCATCTTGTTTTAACATTGACTTCACCGTTCCTGACAAACAATCATTGTGATAATCCGATAGATTTCCTTGGTAACAAATCCTAATTGCCTCTTCTGGATTTCTAAATCCAACGTATTCTAACGTCAAGCCAATACCGTCATAACAATATTTCACAAATTTGTCTGGAGTGATATTATCGCATTGCACAAATGTATCATCATATGAGTCATATGAGTAATTGTTTGTTTCTAACAAACGCCAAGGGTGAGTGTAATAGCACTGAGAGGCAAATTTTTCTATTGTCTTGTCACAAGGGGAATAAATCTTCATGTTGTCAAAATCGCCTCTTCCTGTTTGGATAAAGTAATCTTTATTTTCCATAAATACTCCTCTTGAGCATGCACTTTGTGCCCATAGTGACACAAACTCATCACAATGACTAACAGCGGCCGTAGTGTTATAATTGTAAAGTTTCGTCAATCCATGTCCTATTCCATGGAAACAATCCCTTTCATGCATCCAATTGACATTTTCATGGTCTGTAGGGCAAAGGTGTGCAACCCTGATCTGATTTTTGTCAACATTTTGAACCGGGTATTCCTCCTCAAAATAACTTATAAGAATCCCATGGTAATTTGAACCTCCGCAGTAAAGTGAAGCATGATTGAGTGCCTCTTTTAAATCTCTTGTATAATAATACAACCACGATCCTAGATGGTGACCTACATCATGACAGGAGAAACCAATATTATCATATAAAAGATTAAGATGCGAAAAAGTTCTTAGCACATCTTGTCGGCTCGCTGTTTTATTAAGTTCATTCAGGGACATCGCAGGACAATGTTCGTTACCATCTTGGCAGTTCGCCATAATCTGCTCTGCATATTGCTTAGATGATTCATTGTCTTGCACGCCATCATCTTCTATAGAGGCTTTCTTTTGATTCTGCACTGATACATGTGAACCATCATCGGTATCGTTGTGGACTGAATAGACAGGCACTAGATTGCCTAGAACTGGGACAACAAAAATTGAGACAGCAAAAATGAATTTATATATTAAATACAATATCTTTGACCTCATAGTAGTGCTTAATTTTAGAAAAAGGCATTTTTGTAAAACTTGCAAGAAATTCATCACTTCGGCATATGACGAAATCTAGCATTTGGTCTCAGGACTTACTATCCGGGTTATCTTTTAGTTCGCGCGGGGCGCAAAACTTGTGCAAAACTAAAACTTATCCTTCTTGTCATACAACTTAAAACTTTCTCTATACTGTATGCCATTGAAGGTGCCTGGATATACTTTAACCAAATATCAGACTACGGCAGTCTGGGAACAAAGTACAATTATTAAGTTTAATCACTATGGGTGTACCAATCAATTTAAATTTGGTATGGGAGCTATTATTATCGTGCAGTCACAGAGGAGATACAGAGCCCTAGACAATAAATTAAAGATCTTCGCACTCACAACGATTATCGTTTCTTCTCTTATTATCCCCCTAATCGTGCCTCATATTACCCACCCGTCGATGATATACCACATTATCATACATATTGTCAGTCTGAATATTGCGGTTTTTCTTGGACTGGTTTCAATTTTTGCATACCTGAAAAATAGCAACAATAGGATGTTGCTCATGGCACTAGGATTTGTGACACTTGCTATTGTAGAGGGAATTATGCTGCTATCTTCTACAGGAAATCTAGATAGTGTAATTTTGCCAGCTGTTAATATAGAGTTACCACATATAGTAATACTTGTAATGTTAACATTATTTGGATTGGGGTTGTTAAAAGCAAATTGACAACCAGTTTATCTTCAATTTATAATAACTCTTCAAGTTTGTACATTTTTGATACTTTGCCTAGGGTACAGCAACAATTGTTGGTGTGTATCGATGAAAATCCTGGAATCCGATACAGAGAACTATTAAGAATGACTAATTCCTCAAATGGTGTGCTATCATATCACATTAATAAATTAGAAAAAATGGAACTTGTAAATGTGGAAAGAAAATCCAGAATGACAAGGTTATTTCCACGAAATGTTTCCGATGAGATTGCTGGGGTTATGGGTTTCTTGAGAAATCAAACATCCTATGAAATTATAAAACTTTTACACGATAGAGGCCCAATCTCTCAACAGGAGATAATAAAATACACTAGGAAGGCGGCCTCCACAATCTCGTGGCATATGAAAAAATTAATGCAAGATAACATCGTTTGCATAAAGGAGAAAAGGACAGTTTGTGAAGTAGGCATCGATGTAGGCATCCAGACACTACATAAGAAGGTAAATTTGTATGAGTTGATAAACAGAAATGTTGTAAACGGTCTGATTTACAAGACCACTAAATATATTGACAGCAGCATAAATAACTATTCGGAAATAATGGATTCTTTTTAGACAGTCTAACAATGAATTCTATTGCAAAGACAAATAAGTATTGAGGAAGTTTCTAAGGATTATGGACCCACTAACTGAGAAACCCGAAAGAATTGCATTCATTGCATACAACATTGGAGTTTATGAATCAATACAAAAATTTGCTTCTTTGATTTTAAGTGGTAAAATAAACAACAGTCTTGACACAGATAAAATATCTCAATTATTGTCAGAGACATTGACATTTTACGATGCGGAGCTTATTTCACAACTAATTAATGTACTTATAGGAGGCAATCCAAAATCCACAATTACAAGAATTGATACCAATGAAGTAAATTATGTTGTTGATCAACTCAGGGCTTGTGGAGTTTCATTACCATAAATAGTTACACGGAATCCACCTAATTTGTTTCTAGTATTCTGAAAAATAAAAATAAACATTCAATCTATACCTGATAACTATTTTGAAATATATTCATAAAGACTTTTTTTTGATTGCGCATTAGGATTATGTCAATATGACATATCATGCCATATTAGAATAATTCATACATATAGCTTAGTCCGCCTTAAATATAATTCACAGACAATTTATGTTATGGAATCACTTGGAATAATTGAAATGTTAGGATGGTATATAGTTGGGTTTTCAACAACAATACTCACTCTTCAGGTAGTATCAAAACTAAATCTAATGAGAAGAAAAGAAAAGAGAATTGCATATTTGGGATCTACACACGTTGCCCTCAGATGAGGATGAAGGATGACACCTATCTAATTTCAATGTTGTAATATGGATGCATCGAAAAGGCTAACGGTGTTATGTAGCAGAGAGAATGGAAAGATAACTAGGTATCATGAAAAATTACGAATATTGGACAATGGTGTTGAGCATTACTTTGTAGAAGTGACTAGTAGCGATGGGATTCAATATGGTTTGCAGGCCTATGGAAAGGAAGCAGTGTTACTGTTTAAGGAAACAATGAAAACTCTTGGAAAGAATTCTTGACATGCAAAATAGTAATAAACAATTCCTTTCATTGGCTTTCGTTTTCAGAAGTCTCTTTTGCTAGTTCCAATGAAATAGAATTAATACAATAGCGCTTGTGGGTAGGCCGAGGACCATCATCAAAAACATGCCCCAGATGTGATCCGCATTTTTTGCAGTTAATCTCAACTCTTTCCATTCCAAAGCTATGATCTGAGAGATATTCTACATTTTCTTCTATTGTCTCATAGAAACTCGGCCAACCTGTTCCTGAATCAAACTTTGTATTTGATTTGAATAATTCATTTCCACAGCAGATACATTTGTAGACTCCTTTGTCCTTTGAATAATAGTACTTTCCTGAAAAAGGCATTTCCGTACCCTTCTTACGACACACCTCATATTGTTCTGGTGTAAGCCTCTTTTTCCAATCTTCATCTGTCATATCCTTAATTTCCTTATCCTCCTTTTCCATGTTCATTCTTGAAAAACATAGGTATAAAAAATAATTGAAAATTGAGTCGAACTACTCATCATAACACTAGTAGAAGAAGCCTTTCTAACTTATCCATTAGACACGAAGTGTGTACTACAACGCGGTCAAATTGATCGTATGTGACTATGACATTTTATATCGGGGAACAAGATCATGACTCTGTGGGCTGGTAGTTCAGTGGTAGAATGTTTGCTTCGCAAGTAAAAGGTCGTGGGTTCAACTCCCACCCAGTCCACCACGTAATTTAATGCACATTTCTTTCGGAGCAGATTTTGAACAGAAGAAACGTAATTAATTTGGCGATCAAATTGTAGACAACATTTAGCGACTTTGAATATGCCTAATTGCTAAACTTCCAAACACATTGGAACTTGATGAAAAGAAATAATTGAGATAATCATAAAATATCAAGGCTCAGAATATTGTTATGAAAAAGACGATCTTTTTTTTCCTTGAAAAAGAAAAAGAAAAATGATTGGGCTAAGGCACCAATTTTTGTTACATTTCTGGCATATGTCATTCATATACTTAGCCACCTTTTTTCACATCATCATTTATTGTTACGATGCCAATAGCTAAAAAGTACAATCATTACTTTAGAAAGTATCATCACAAGCATCGCACTATTTTCTACAGGGATTTATTTAAATGATGTTTGTTTCTCTCTACTGAGAATCATTTAATATTAACCGAAGGTGAGAAATTTTCCAAATAGGCTTAATTGGAGTGTCATATTTACCTAGTATGCTTATCACAGGGGTTCAAATCCCTGTCTATAGATTACTTTATTGTCAAAAATGAGAATGTATACTTCTAATTAATATTCAATTGATGAAGGTAGTTGGGTGCGATATATACTAATATTATTATGAATAATTAATAGACAATGGATGTAACATATGATTTTTCAAAAAAAGTTGTGTTAATAACAGGAGGAACCGGAGCTCTGGGAGGGATGCTGGTTAAAAAATTTTTAAGCTCAGGTGCGGTAACTATCTCTTCTTTTCATAATGAACAGGAAGCAGAGAGACTGAAAATAGAAAATTCCAAAGTTGAATTGATAGAGTTGGATATGCTACAAGAAGAACAGTTACTAAAAAAAATACCACAGTTGGTTAAGAAATTTGGCACTATAGATGTATTGGTTAACGTAGTAGGGGGTTATTTGGGCGGTAAAAGCACCAATGACCTTAGTGAAACAGAATGGGATAAAATGATGAATCTGAATTTAAAGTCAGC
>DATFEX010000114.1:0-24622 GCA_035250685.1 Nitrososphaeraceae archaeon
GCATGATAGACGAAAGGTTTCTATAATCAAGATAGTAATTAAGATGTCGCCTTGACTGGAGATTGGCTATCATGGGTTCGCGCCAACGATGCTGAAATAATGACTGTGCTAGAAAACCAAGCAAGTAATCTTGTAGAAGCTGCAACTATCCTCGCAGAGTCAATTAGTAATTACAGCATGTTGAGTGAAAAGAATGCCACACTAAAAAATTTAGAACACAAAGGAGATCAGTTTACTCATGAATTATTTACTATAATCGATAAGACATTTGTAACACCCCTTGACAAAGAGGATATTTCAGAGCTAACAAGCACTATTGATCAAGTCCTCGATGCCACATATGGGACTTCTGATAGAATGATGCTCTTTAAGATCAAGAAATCATCTGTACACATGCAGGAACTAGCTAATCTACTGTTAGACGCATGCAAAGAAATCTACAATGCAGTTAAGAAACTCCCAAAAGCAAAACGGGAAGAATTGATTCAATATACTAAAGCAATAAGCCATTGTGAACACGAAGGAGATAATATCTATCGTGTCGCAATTGCAGAATTATTTGAGACAGGCAATGCAATTGAAATAATAAAATCCAAAGAAGTCTACGAGACGCTCGAAAGCGCCCTTGACAGATCTAGAGATGTGGCCGATGTTATTGAAGACATTGCTTTAAAGTATCGATGAGATTGGATATTGATACCTATTGAAATTGCAGTTTATTCAGCTATTTCAGCTGCGCTCTTTTTTGATTTTGTAAATGGTTTTCATGATTCAGCAAATTCAATAGCTACTGTTGTTGGTACTAGAGTCCTTAGGCCCCTATATGCAGTAATGATAGCGGCAGTTGCAAATTTTGCAGGCCCATTTATTTTCGGTACTGCAGTAGCCGCAACGGTTGGCAAGGGCATAATTCAGCCTTCATTTTCTACTGTGGACGTAATATTTGCAGGACTAATTGGTGCTATAATTTGGGATTTAGTTACATGGTACTTTGGCCTCCCATCATCAAGTAGCCATGCGTTAATAGGAGGCTTAATAGGATCAGCGTTACTCGCAGGAGGAACTTCAGCTTTAATATTTTCAGGTATAGAAAAAACTCTAACGTTTATTGTAGTATCTCCTACTCTGGGTTTCGTTTGTGCATTTGGAATAGCGCTACTTGTCATGTACTTTTTCAGGAATCAAACGTCTTCTCATGTCAACAAGATTTTCGGGCGCCTTCAGATTTGTTCCTCAATCTTTTTCTCCCTCACCCATGGTGCAAATGATGGTCAGAAGACTATGGGAGTAATCACGGCATTGTTAATTGCAGGTGGAATGCTTGATTCTCATTCTTTCGTAGTTCCAATTGAAGTAGTCTTGGGAGCCGCATTTGCTATAGCACTTGGAACTTTCTTTGGAGGCTGGAGAATAGTTAAGACTATGGCTTTTAGGTTAACAAATCTACGTCCGTTCCAAGGATTTTGTGCAGAAACAGGAGGAGGTGTTATACTTACTTCAATGGCATGGCTCGGTATCCCTGTAAGTACTACTCACGCAATTGCTGGTGGTATCATGGGAGTTGGTGCCACAAAAAGGCTATCGGCTGTAAGGTGGGGTGTGGGTAAGAGAATTGTCTATGCCTGGATTATTACAATTCCAGCTAGCGCAGCAGTTGCGGCATTAGTTTCGATAATAATTAAACTCTTTACATAGATTCCAAATACCATTACTAGCCAATACTCACAAATGCAATTTCGACTTCTGAAAATCAAGCTTCAGAATATATATGACACACTTCGATTCTGTAAAGAGATGTCCGGTGAGGTAAAGGCTCCATATTTTACCATGGGTTCTATTACCTTACTTGTTCTTATGTTCTTTGTTCCAAATCAGATGACATATGGCCAGACGAAAGAATTACTGTCATCTACTATTCACCAGGAAACAATAAAGATAGTCGATCCGATAACAACACAAAACGTAAGTACAGGACAAGAATTGTCAATTTCAGGTCTATCTTCAGATAACTCTTTGAAAGATTGTTCCGTCTCTCTTATAGTCAATGATGTTAAGCCCTATCAAAACGCTGATGCAAGTGGAACAGAGGGCACTGCTGATTTTTCTCAGTGGAAATTTGTACTACGCACCAATTACACGCAAATTATTGATGGTGAAAATAAGATAACTGCAAAACTTCTATGTTCGTCTGCGCCTACCCGATGGTACAGTGTATTTGTCAATGGAGTTCCTAATTCCGATAACAAAGAAATAGTATCTCCTGTTCAATCGCAACCACCACAAGAGTTAGCTCCTGTTCAAGCGCAACCACCACAAGAGTTACCGCTCGCTAATGTATCCGATATTGGAGACATCGATAGTAACAATAACATTATGCTTGTCTCAGTTTTTCCGCAGAAAAATCCAGTTGCCAGAGGTGACACACAAAATACTACAATAACTGTAACAGATTCAAATTCAATAGCAATTCCAAATGCGGATATAGATGGAAAATTGGTATATCCTGGAGGTGACTTTGAGAAAACATTCAACGGACAAACGGATCTGCAGGGTAAATTTGTATATTCGTGGACTATCGGGGAGAACGGAGATTTGGGACCACTATCTGTCGAGATAGATGTATCAAGTCAAGGCCGTGCGGACTCTTCAGTTACGAGTTCTTTTGACATTGTGGATTCCTCATCAACATCAGGAATCAATAGCGTTTCAGGCGAATCCGTGGTTAATGGAAAATCTGAATTTGACTTTGTAATTGCTGGTGACTATGGATGTGATTCAAAGACCCGACAAACTATAGAGGGGATGGAAGACGAGGATCCTGATTTGGTCTTCGCTCTAGGAGATTTGTCAGAAGTAAAGGATTCTAACTGCTTTTTTGATATAATTTCGGATTTAGATGAAGATGGCAGGTTTAAGGTTGCTCTTGGTGACGATGATACCACTTCAACAAGATATGGTGATTACATTAATCATTTTGATCTAGAAAATCCATTTTATTCGTTCGACTATCAAAATGTTCATTTCCTGGCAATGTCCACAGGCAAGGGCTCTGTTATTCCATACGTAAATGGATCTGAGCAATACCAATTCATCCAAGATGACCTGATTAAAGCAGCAAACAATCCAAACATCGACTGGATAATAGTATACGGATACAGACCCTTTTACACTTCACCCTCTATTCATCCTGCAAATGAAATTTTGAGAGAAACCTATCCTCCTCTATTTGAAAAGTATGGAGTAGATATGGTAATAACTTCACACAACCACAATTATCAGAGATCCTATCCATTGGTATACAATATTGATAGCTCCCGCCAACCAATAGTAAAGGATGTAAACGCCAGTCAATATAACTCGCCTGGTGTTCCCATTTATTTTATAGTTGGGACGGCAGGAAATAATCTATATGATTTTAGGGGACAGGCTCCATATATGGTATCTCAGTTTCAAGAAACCGGATTTTTACATGTTAACGTTACCAAGACAGATAGAGATGTACTTGCAGGAGGGTTTCTCAATATTGAAACAGGAAACTATGTTGATCAGTTTATGATTATCAAATCAGAATTCGAATAATCTGTAAAACTAATACCATGTTAGTTTTTCTCAATATGTTATTCCATTACCATATTTTTAATTATTGAATATCAGATTGGTGCAACCGTATACCAAGCCATCTGTTTGCATGGTTATATTCAGTTTGTCTAGAGATCTATAAACCTGCTTGTAAAAATCGTTATAATCATAATGTACTACTGCCTGGCATATCAAATCATGCAATCCGTCTTTGTCTATCGGTTTTATCTGCATGTAAGGCCAAGTTTCATTACCAGTTTGCAAAGGGAAGCAAAAAATTCAGAGCTTTTTGAAGTCCCGATCCTTCGGGAGTTTCATAACTCCACAAATCAATTCCAATATTCTCACCTATTTTCGCCAAATTGAAAAAACCCTGCAGATTGAAAATATGATAATTTAGAGAAGTGTGTCGCTGTAATTCAAAGGGCTGCGATCCATCCTCTCGTATTTTTTCTGATATTAGTTTATTCTTATTATCTTCAAGTATGTTTCTTGATATCTCTGTCTTATTTAGGAACATAGCTATGGAAGAAGCCTGGACGTCAAACCATGTGCCATGATTATTAAGTTGTTTGCTTTCTCTGTTACCAAAACTAGAATTTAGCAGCCATCCAAGATAGTTATTGAACCATAATTCAATAGCCTGCATATCATCATCAGTCCAGGCCGGAGAATTCTCAATTAACCTAATTGCATCTAGTACCATTGGAAAATAATTTGCAGCGATGATACCAGAACGAGTTCCGTTATTCTTTCCGGTTACTACTTCAGAATATTGCAAGTTAGGATTCATCTGAGTATCATTATTTATGAACCATACCCGCAATAATTCTGATGTTTTATTAGCGTAAACATTATCACCTGTATAATAATACGCTACAGAAAGTGTTTTTACTCTCCCTATCATCTTACCCAAGTTTTCCCTATCTGGGACTGCAGATGCCTCTGGATTGAGCTGACCATCACGATAAATATATGGAATGCCATTTGGCTTTGTTTCATCAGGCCAATGAAATGGGGCCAAAGACAGAAAATCATGTTTGTTTCCACTTGGCGGTATCTGTGTTTTATCTATAACAGATTTGGCTTCTTCTAAGAGATATGAATCAGCTCTTGCAAGTAATTGCTTTAATAAATCCTGTACTACTTCGTTCTTGCTATCATTAATTGAGTCTTTCAGGGAAAGGTCATATATCGTCAGTTGAGGTAATGTTTGAGAATTCAAATCCTGATTTGTGTAGTTTATTGATTGCTTGTCTTCGGCCGAAATTTGATTTGGATATGCAAATGCAAGCAAAACAAAAACACTTGAACATACAATCATTAGGATTTGCAAGTTAGCATTTAATGTCCTGGGAGCCAAACTGAAATGACTATAATCCCACAATATAGCAAGATAAATTACGAGGTTCAGTATCAATCTTGTGAGAAATAATTACAATGAGAATAATAATATTATCCCTTCAAAATATGGATTCCATTGTGAGACTTGGTCAGGTAACCTGGAATTATCTTTCTATCGTTTCATATTCATGATTAATTGCAATTCTGCTAACTTATTCCAGCTATAATGAATTTGATACCGTAGTAAAAAAGAGGTAGCGTTAACAGAATAACTATGAACTTGTGATAATGAGATCCAATTATCTTCATACCTCTTGACGCAAAATATGAAGATAGGCCTAACCACGCGTAATCCATCCATATATGCACGAAAAAAAGAAAAACTATTCCTAATGGATATCCAAGAAATTGCAAAGAATCAGAGATTAATTTGGCTCCCACTGAAATCCACCAGATAAAGAAAAAGGGGTTAATTCCCGTGAATAATATTCCGGCAAGAATTGGATTTTCAATGCGGGATGGTTTGATAGTGGAATTAAGATTATCGTTTTTACCTAAAGTCCTTACCACATAGAAGACCCCAAATACGATGAGACTGACTCCTCCAATGATACTGATTATCGTAAATATACTGAACGTGGTACTTGGATATGTAAATACTATGAATGGTAAAGAATAGAGGATTATTAATGGAAGCTCTACAATTGTATGTCCAATTGCAATCTTAATTCCGGACCAAAATCCTCCATATCTACTGAGAGCTAAATTTGTAAAGAAAAGTGGACCTGGAGTAAGAACCCCGGATGCTGATACTAATATGATTTGTAATGCCATATCAACTAATATCATAGTAAAACCAGTTTTTTACCACTGAATTGCTTTTTTGAATCTGTAGGTCCTGCCGCATCAACCAAGGCAAAATGAACTATTTCTCTAGCAGCTGTCTGCGAATTTGTAGGAGCCATATTGCCTCCTATATCGGTGTTGACCCAGCCAGGACATTCTGCATTTACTTTAATGTTAGAGTCTCTCAACTCATCAGCCATTATTAGAAAAGAATGGTATTTACTACTCCAGGTTGGTGCTGCAAAATTCAATTGTGATGAAATGTTACTTGTGTTACTAATTAAATATACTGTATTTTTAAAAATGAGATAATACTGGAATCGATGATTGGACAATAATAAATAGTATCCAAATCTATAGAATAATCTTGGTGTAATTAAAAAAAATAGGAGTTAAGAATATTTATTAAGTTACTTGGCAGCTTTTGAAATTAATCTTGAAATCGTAATATTTCTATGTTTTTGATTCCAGTGTTTTGAAAATTCTGTAATCAGGGATTCAAAATTATCACAACATTTCTTGTCCTTTACTGTTTTACTAAATTTCTGTCCGAACTTGATGCAAGTCCAGCAACCAATAACAGGAATCAATGGGGCAATATAATAGCCTGTCTGCTTACCTGTAAATCCCCAAGCTTCACCTACTACACAATATTTCGAATCTCTTGCTAGAATCATTCTGTCTATTTCATCTATTCCTTGACTCAATTTTTTGGACCAGCTGGGACAAATCTCCTCAAATGAGAGATCGGATTTTATGATACGTGACTCAGTTCGAGTTCCGTTTTGAAACTCTAACTTTACCATGATAATATATACACAAACTAATCTATAACTTTACCCGTATTGCCGTGTATCTACCCCATTTTTCTTGTTAACATTTTCGTCTTAACCAAAACCAAGTGATTAATGGAAGTTGGACCTGGCCGAATAGGTATCATGGTTTATAAGATTACATTACGCAATATCGAAAAGTGTTGTCTATAATTTGATAAGCGGAGTATTTTTGAACAAAACTTGGAGGACATGAATGGGGATGGGTTTAAGGTATCACAAAAATGAGAATATGGGATATCCCTCCAAGTAAATTATGTACAAAGCATCTTTTGGGCGAACATCGTAAATTACACGCCATTTGGAACATTTTGACACAAAACAAATCCGGTTATTCAAGACATCCTGAAACTCTCAGATGGAAAGGGAAGCTGGCAGCATTATTTCAGAGACATGAAGAGCTTGTAAATGAAATGATTAGTAGAAATTATAATCACAAGACTGAATTGGATAGAAAGTATGCTATTGGCTATTCGAGTCAGAATCAATTTGTAAATACATATGATGAGCAGATTGCTATTTTGAAAAATAAAGGATGTAAATGTAAGGTGTAGGGGATTGTTAATTTACGAAATTGATTATATACCTTGAAATAGAAAAATAATTTTTGGTATAAAGCGGAAATTATCCTGATTATTCAGGCCTAAATCTTTCCTAATTCATCTTCATCACTATATGCTCTTTCAGCATGTTCCTCAATGTCCAATCCGGATTCCTCCACTTTTGGCGAAACTCGTACCCCAATCAATACATCAATAACCTTCATTATAAGATAGGTTCCGCCAAATCCAAGGAGCGCTGCAATTCCAACTCCTGTTGCCTGTATCAATAGCTGATTTGCATTACCATATAAGAGACCATTAACTCCAGTGGGGTTTATTGCAGTAGATGCAAATATTCCTATAGATATCGCACCTATTATCCCTGCTATCCCGTGGACCGAACTAACATCAAGAGCATCATCTATCTTGAGTCTATCTTTAAGGAAGAGAACTCCAAGATAAGATGCTATACCTATCGCTATGGCAATTGCAAATGCGTGCTCAACGCTTACATAACCTGAAGCTGGAGTAATTCCTGCTAGACCTGCTATAGCACCATTAATAGCTGCAATTACACTAGGTTTCCCTGTCCTCATCCATGAGAGTCCTACCCATATTAGCGCAGATACGGCTGATGCCATGTGTGTATTAATTACAGTATTGCCAGCCACACCTCCTGATGCAAGAGCGCTTCCAGCATTGAAACCAAACCAACCAAGCCAAAGCAGAGATGACCCAAGAACCGCAAGTGGTATACTATGTGGAACCATTATTGAAGGTCCGAAATCCTTTCTTCTCCCTAATACTAGAGCTGCGGCAAGCGCACCCATTCCTGCACTAGTGTGAATAACTATACCTCCCGCAAAATCCTTTACTCCCAGAACATTGAGCCAGCCATCTACTCCCCAAATCCAATGCACCAAAGGATAGTAAATTAGCAAGCTCCATGCGGCTATAAACAAGACAAAAGCGCTAAATTTCATTCTCTCTGCAATTGCCCCTGTCAGTAGCAATGGAGTAATTACAGCAAACATCATTTCGAACTTTACAAACAAGACACCCGGTATAGTTGGAGCATATTGTATTAAGGCGGCATCCCATGGTATGCCTTTAAGAAAAGTCCAATCCAAGTTTCCAGCAAGACCTGATGTATCTGGACCAAATGATAAACTAAAACCAAAGATAAACCACATTACACTAAGGAGTGCCATACCAAAGAATATCTGCATAAAAATTGAAACTGTATTCTTCTTTCTTAGCAGACCAGCTTCAAATAATCCTAATGAAGGTATCATTAACAAAACTAGACTAGAAGCAATTAGCATCCAAGCTGTATCCCCCGTGTCTATAGGCAAGTCGTATTGATTCAATCAAATATGTATAAAAAAGTTACTTCTCATTCCGGAGATAATTTTTTTAATAGCGACACATTAGAGAAGTTGATTGATAAGAATAGAAGTGATTATGGCTGAGAATGACATAGCCAAAGTAAGCGAGGGACTAAAAAGGACAGGAGTTGGAGGTTTAACTGTATTTAAGGTTAAAGGACGAGGAAAAACCGTCCCGGCAGGTATTCATACGTCAAAAGGGACAAAAATTTTTACACCTGAATTTGGTGATAAATATGTTGTAGTAGCAGTACTACCCGACGAGAAAATGGGTGAAGCTATCAAAATAGTAAGAGAGAATTCTAAAATAGGCAAGATCTTTATCGTCCCAGTAACTCATGCAATAGACCTTGCAACAGGAGCTGAGGATGAACAGGCTATATGAGGAATTGAGCAATCAAGTACTCATCAGGGCCAATCCCTTGAATTCTTCGTAATTCATATTTTCCCCAACATCATTTCCAACTCTTATTTTTGTTTAGCCAAAATAGAACCAATTTCAAGTTTCATTACGACATTCAGCGGGACTGACACCATCGGAGTTATAAATAATATCCATCAAGCGATTTTTCTGGATCTTGTCCATTAACAAGGAAACATCTTTGTCTTCGTCATATGTTAGATACTTATTTGGCTGAATACCGATACTACCGACGACAGATTTTGACGATGGGATGACATCTAATATACTTAGATTTCCCACTATGCCTTGAAGATCAGTTTTAGTAATGTTTGCGGTAACGACACTTCCATTGATATTTGGAAAATATATTACTTTTTTATTTGATATTACATCCAGGTTATGTTTGTCTATGAACTGACTTGTTTCAGTATCCTTACCATTGAAAATTATTGGTATGAGGGCATTTTTGGATTCTATTTTACTTATTTGAAGTAACATTTTTGTTATTTTCATTTCTGCAGTTAAATTCGTAATTTTCTCATGAGCCGTATCTACCAGCTCATAGCACCTACCATTAATGCTCACATTTTCATGTTTTTCTGGATAAAATGAAAATACGACAAAAAAACTGATCACTCCTCCTATAACGAGTATCGCTATAAGTGGAACTGCAATTAATCCGTAATTCACCATGTTACATCATTTCCCATTTCATGTTTTTCTACTCAACAATAACAATTCAATGTGATAGTCATAACTAGTTGTAATTGACATAGTAATGAAAGCGTCTCTCTACTTCTTTGTTATTTCCCCTTCTGATAAGTAGGATTTGTGCATTCAAGAGTTTCTTCACATAATCTAGACATGAAGCTGCATGCTCCCCTGCCGACAACTGAACTGACAGTATTGATTCAAATTGTTTCATAAATTCTACTACTTTTTCTCTATACTCCTCTGTCGAAGGTTTATTGTTATTTCTAACCTTAAACCACGTCGTAGTACACGGCGCCGCATAGTTTTTTGCTAGTTCTTCTACCACATGTTCTATTTCAAAATAGTCCAATTTCATATCCTTATTTGGGTAAAAATATTTTATATTTACTACGGAAAAAAATACTGTCAAAGTTTGCCAATTCGGCAATTCACTGACCAATTCTCCTTAGGAAAAACGACTTCATTTTCTAAATAATTTCCTAATTGGCAATACATAATAATGATGACAAATGTCGTTATTTATGGTAGATGAGATTGACAGATTCTTGCTATCCCAGCTTGGGAAAAATTCACGTACATCTTCGTACGAAATGTCAAGATACCTACAAGAAATGGGTTACAAAATAACCGACAGAACGGTCCGACATAGACTGAAGCGATTGGAGAAATCTAACACAATTTTAGCCTATTCTCTACTTCTTAATCCTGCTTTACTATCGGAAAAGATTAATCGTACAATTCTATTAAAATTCAAATTTCGTGCCGATACGTCTGTTATGATTTCCCGATTAGAGAAATACTGTGGAGAATCATATTTTTGCATTTATTCAGCAAGGATGACGGGTGATTTTGACTGGATATGTCATTTCGTTTTTGATTCCATAGAGCAATATGAATTTGAAAGCTCTAATTTCCTAAACAGGTTTATAGATCTTATCGATGATTTCCGGTCCTACGAATCCAGCATGGTTAAGGTTACACCATATACTTTGTTTGATGATCATGAAATAAGAGATCAAAAATGGCGTGCTTACAGGATTCTCAATTCCTTGAAAAAATATCATGATTTAAATGAAAAGTTCCAGTTTATTGTTGAGAATTTAGTAAAACACTTTGGAGCAAAGTTCGCACGAATATGGTTACTGGACAGAGAACGTAAAAATCTTATTTTAAAATTTAGTGCTGGAAAATATAAGAACATACATGGTGAATTTTCAAAGGTTCCGGCTGATTCTAATAAGATAGGGAATATTGTAATAACGCGAAAACCAACAGTCACAAACGATGTTATCAATGATAAAAGAATCAGACATCGTGATTGGGCCAAAAAGGAAAAACTTCAATCATTTGCCGGATATCCAATTACTCACGGAAGTAAAGTTATCGGGGTTCTAGCAATGTTTAGCACACGTAGAATGCAGGCAGCGGACTTTGAAGTATTAGGAGTCTTTTCAGATCAGATCTCAAAGGAACTTGAAGGTTTGTTTACAGCAGTTGATTTCTTGATTCCTGGCGTGACGAAACAATAAATCAGCGAGGGATCAACTTAAAGTTGTATGTAGTAGATGTCTTTCATTTAGAGACTACTAAGTAGTAACAGACGAATCAGGCAATATTTTTCTACCCGCAATGCCTACGGCTATCATTTGAATTCCTGTTATCAACAATCCAATTGCTATGATAATTCCAACAAAAACCGCTCCGAACAGAGGAGATGCAAGAACAACAGCTCCTATTATGATTGATAATATTCCTACACCAATTAGGAAGAACTTTGCCCAATCAGAATGTTTTCCTGATATACCTTCGACAATTCGAGCACATCCGTTGAAGATAAGTCCGATTCCAACAAAGACAGTTACCACCAGTGCTGTTGCCTCCGGGAATGAAATAGCAAGACTTGCAAATATTAATACCAGGACGCCAAATCCTATTGTAGCCCATCTTCCCTTTACAGGAAGAAAAATCCCTGTTATGATTTTCTCAATACCGACAATAAACAGAACTATCGCAAGTATCACTATTACAGCGACGAAAGTAACTGCTGGAAATGCAAGTGCATAGATGGCTAGTATAACCGTAATAATTCCAAGACCAATTTGCACTCCTCGAAGCCACCCTGGAGATTTCTCCATCGATGATTTCATTCTTGTATATTGTAGTCCTAACTATTTAAAGTCTTGCAAAACTGGGCATAATTAATAAAATTTTTTCAATTTTTTCTAGATAGAAAATTAGATTTTATTTTTATAACCTGAATTTTTCAATATATTGTAATCTTATTGGATTTGTTTACTCTCAGGTTTGGATTAAACTAGGTAGTATTTGTCTGCATGAAAACCATTTAAAATCAACGTCTCCTCGATACCACTTGTAAACCATACGCGGTGCTCCCCAAGCTCCAACTTCATAATCCTGTCCACCACATATGGCCTTTGGTCCCCATTTGTAGGACCTAGTGTCAATAACTTCATTCACTTTTATCCAGGTTTTGCCATCCCCATTAAAATTCATCCATTGTTCCAATTTCACACTTGGATTATTCATATCTCGGGATAAAATTATGTGGATGTACTTTATGCCAAACCAACCTTGACCTGCCAATACAATCCGTGGTACTATCGGTTTAACCCCAGCAGGGTCATTATGATATACGTTTGGACTTTGTTTTGTGAATTTCACTCTGGATCTTGACTTGGTAGAATTGCAATTTGTTTCGCAGTCGTAATTGAATTCTTCACAGCACAAATGATCTGCCTCATCATGATGATTACATGGACCCCTTAGATAGATACCATCATTTTCTGTCGGTTTGTGCACGTTAAAAAATCCAGTCAACTCAACATGGTCAAGGTCACTCTTGTCATAAGTGTAGCCTCGTGCCATTGAGTCTTTAAAACTCATGTTACAACCTCCTATCGCATCCTCATAGTCGGGATCTACATTCAAGTTAAATTTGACTCTCTTATTGTCGTCAGCAGTCCAAGAACCATCATCATTATTCACTAATTTTTCATAGGTAGAACCACCACCTCGTTCAAAATGCGAATCGAATGGTTCTTCATGATTCATGTACCAGACAAACCCTTCTTGCTTAGTAGGATACAAGAAAGCCACTCCATCAGGTCCAACCTTATTAACCCTTTTGATTATTACTGGTTTACTAGTTGTAGGAACATTAGTACCTAGTGTCTTTCCAAACGGTGCTAGTGGTAATAACATAAAAGCTGTTCCGGCAGTTCCTACCATCTTTAAGAAATCAAGACGTGAAAGAGAACCCATTCCTGGCATTACGTTTCATAGTTGATCTTTAGAATATATAAAACGTAATGATGGAAAACTCTTGATTCAAGTTATTTATTTAGATATATTTTATTTGGTATCTAGATTTTTGATTCGTATATATTCTCTTAAATTCATAGCTTCCTCCCTGTAAGCCTTGATCTTATGAATATTCTTATCAGGACATCTTACTTCAACCGTTACTATGTTAATTTCTGCATCCGAACCAAATACATTGGGATATAACTTTTCTATCTTACAGCCCCTATCTAATAGATCTTGTAACTTCAATATAGATTCATTCACTCTCTATTTATATCACTATCATGCTTATAAAAAAAATTGAATTCTGATTCAAATGAACCATCCTCCTGGCTAGATGAAATTACAATGTTCATACCATACATTAACTAAATTGACTGCAACCATTACTAACTTCTGTTATATATCATAAAGTACAGACTAATGTAGAGTTCAAATGCAAGAATCAGATACTGAGAGATCAAGAAAAGCAACTTATCCAATTAATCCCCTCATTCTCAATCGATGGTCACCAAGGTCTATGACTGGCGAAGATATTGATAATGAAGAAATCATGTCGCTTTTTGAGGCTGCAAGATGGGCCCCTTCATCATACAATAATCAGCCATGGAGATTTATTTATGCAAAGAGAAATACTGAACATTGGGACAGATTGTTTAATTTATTGGCTGAAGGCAACAGGACATGGGCTAAAAACTCTGCGTTACTAGTTGTAGTGATATCCAGGAAAAACTTTGAGTATAATGAAAAACCGGCAAGGACACATCAATTTGATGCAGGGTCTGCTTGGGAGAATTTGGCTTTAGAAGCATTTTCTAGGGGTATTGTTGCTCATGCTATGCAGGGTTTTGACTACGATAAAGCTAAAATTGATTTGAAAATACCCAATGATTTTGAAGTAATGGCCATGATTGCAATTGGAAAGAAAGGACCTGCCGAGAGCCTTCCACCAGAGCTTCAGGAAAAGGAGAAACTAACTGACAGAAAACCCTTGAAAGACATTGTTATGGAAGGAATCTATCGCAAGTAACTTAATCAAATTTGGTTATTTTCCAATCTTTCTTTTCCCTTATCGGTAATTCTAATCTCTGCAAATTCTACTTCACTATTTAGGACATATTCATCTCCTTGTAGAATTTCAACGATGCGATCCACCTCGGTTGTATTGAATAGTCCTATTTCTTTACCAATTTCATATTTGTTGAAAAAAGATTTTTGACCTTTATTTGCAGTTTTTTCAAAAAGTTTCAAGAGAAACTTGTCAAATGCTTCATTAGACATGATTATTCAATTTCCCGGTAAAGTTGGTGAATCATATTCTTTTCACTTTTTTTTCGATCGTTTCAGATATAGTCGTAGAATCAATTAGAAATACTAAGAATATTCCTTGTGGACATAGCACCATCTCCATTGCTTGTTAGGTAAAGCCACCATCACAGGGTGATTAGTTTCCTTGTAGTGCTTTGAGGCATGCAAACCAACGGAAGAATCACAGCACCCCACGTGACCACAAATTAGGCACATCCGCAGCGCAACCCAATTAGTTCCTTCTACTTCACATTCTTCACATCCTGGTGTTTTTGGTTTCAACTTTTCACTTGCTCCAGCAAAATGTTCACATTTATTTCCTTCATCCATGGAAGTAAATGTACGGATATGCTATAAAAGGTCTCAGTTCGGGTTAAAACACTTGGAGAATTAAGGTTCAGAAAGTAACTGATAATCCTATAATTTCAAATATTTATTTATTATATTCCAATCTCATTGTCATCTATATTACATTGCATCACAAATTATCAATAGACTTTTTTTTTGATATTCATCGATGTACTACAATCATCCTATATCTATAGCCAATCATGATTTATTCATTAAAATTCATAAATATCTGCAGTCTTGTAGAGCTGATAGTTTCCTATTAATTAATATACTATCTACTTTATTTAAATGCGTCTTCAATTAAGTTACTAAAAAAAAGATATTGAGTAGGTCAGGTAGGGAGATACATTGAGGCATATTTTATGATATACTCATGCTCCAATGTTACTGGCATTACGAATAGTGCGTTAAAGAGGAACCTGAGCAAGACAACAATAATGATAATCACTATTATTATCAGGGCTATGTATACGAGTGTGCTTAAGACCATACAACACTAAGAACACAAAAGTATAAATAACTTGATATTAGATTCGGCAAGTCATCTTATGGTGTAACTGATTTAAGGAATATTGTCCTAACATAAGGAAACATTTGACTATAAGGAAGAATAATGTTGATACATAGAGACTTATTTGGTTACGTACCTGAAAGAAAAAGATAGAAGAAATGAACTTACTATATTACCTTACTTGGGATAGCCAATTGCATGTCCATTTTAACCTTCAGCTCATATTTGTTGCGCAAGAATTCCTTTGTAACTCCTTTATGACAGTCTTTACATAAGGTTCTCAAATTATTATGGTTATGTAGAAATTCTGTAATGGTCTTGACCTTATTTTCAAGCGAATCAAATTTGTATCCTAGTTTCATGTAGAGTGACCTTGGAATTATATGATCGCATTCTAATACCCGTGATCTGGCAAATTTTTTTCTATACGAGTAAGGATATCTTTTTTTGCAGATTTGACATGTGTAATTATCTCGTCTAAATATATCAGATCGAACTCTATCCCAGTAAAAATTATGGTAATACCATTTCTCGAATTGTTTACTACATTCCTTTGAACAATATTTTCTGTATGGATATTTAATCAATTTTCGGCATCCGGTATTCCTGCACATTGTATTTCCAACTTTGTCAAACCTATCAAACTCTCTAATATACACTATATTCCTAGACGACATACAGAAATTACAGGTAGGATTACCTTATTTTCTGATCGAAGAAAAAAAATTCACACAGGAATTAATTTGGTTACTCTTGATAATATTTCACTAACTTCCTATTTTCCTCAAAATTTGAATAAATTAGTTATGATAAAAACAGAGTTTAAATCAGATTCGATATCAGACCGTATATAAAGTTGAAGTTACAGGTAGTAAGAGTGCTAACAATATGGAGAGTATAGGTAACATACTTTATTCTGTTATTAATGAGATTGGCAAAGAAAAAATTCAAACCGATATCACTTTGAATGTAGAGCTATCAAGACAATACATCCAAATGATAATGAAAGAATGCAATAGGGTAGTAAATCTTACAAATGAGAAAAATGTCGGCTCCCTATGTGAGGCATTACTTCATTTCATGCTGACAACACGTACTTTGCCTTCCGTTAGAAAAGTTAGATATGATGAGATAAATTTAGACATAGTAATTCCTAATCTTCATTCCCTTAGAAATATACCTGAAAAAGCAATTATTGTCCAGATCGTAAAAGATTCTCGGGGAATATCAGAAGACGAGCAAAAGGAAATTGCAACAATTCAACCAAATGTAAACAATATATGGGTAGTTACCAAGGACCCTACTTCAGGAGATTATGTTAATTACAGTGCTCAGTGCGAGAATAGTAGCAGCACCTCTTTCCAAAAACGAAATTTTCATGATATTATTGTAGACATTGACGCTTTTTTACAAAAGATAAACGATAGGAGCTTTCGGTTTTTTCATTGAATGTATGGTAGTTTATTCTTTCAAGATTCCGATAAACCTTGCCTTTGTTCATCTAAAAATCTCTACAAGCAAACTTCAATGTGCAATAATCTTAAAACATGCATTATCTAAATGGTAATATGACTCACAATTCTATTCCAAGAATTGTAGTAATTTTTCCAACAAAGAACGAAGAGGACACAATTGAACATGTTATTAGAGCTGCAAAGAAAAGTCATTATAACCCTGAAGTAATTGTGGTTGATGCGTACTCTTCAGACAGAACAGTCAAAATAGCTCTTGATAATGGAGCTAGAGTAATTGATCAGGACAACAGAATGTTTCCAGCAAAAGGAATTGCAATGAAAAAAGGAATCAAGGAAGCAATCGGATCCAATGCTAATATAGTCATTTTTTTAGATGCGGACATAAAAAACTTAACACCAGAATGGGTTGACAAGTTAGTAGATGGCTGTATAAATTGTGACATGGTAAGAGGTTATTATCAAAGGCATGGTAGAGATGCTCCAGTAACAAAACTCATAGCAAGACCAATGATAGGAGTCTTCTTCCCCGAGCTCTCTCACTTTGAACAACCATTAAGCGGTGAGGTATGCGCAAGGACTGAGGTCTGGAAAAGGCTGTTGGACCAAAATCCCCCAGATGGGTGGGGAATAGACGTTTGGTTTTTGATTGAAGCTGCCATGGCAGGTTACCAAGTAAAGGAAATTTATCTGGGCACCAAGGAACACACATCGTTTGAGGATTATCGTGAAGATGTGGGAAAATTGGCCAAGATGGCAGAACAAGTAGAGTTCACAATATTAAAAGAGGCCTTTAAGTTTGGAAGAATTGAAAGACATGGTGACGTTAAAACATGATTACGTTTGCCATTATTACTAATTTCAATGACCTAAAGCCCTCTGCAGTGTTTGTTTAAGGATTAGAGTAAAATGGCTGTATGATGCTTTGCTATTTAAGAGATTCTAAATGGTTATTAATTATAAAGTACTACTTAGTGTATGGGATATCGCAGTAGAGAGGAAATTTTTGCATCTATCCTTGATACAACCGGGTCTGGAGCGGGTATTACACGCAGCAAAATAATGTTTGGTTCTTACCTCACATATGCCCAGGTCGTGGAATATACAAAGATCCTCATTCAACGCGGGTTGCTTGAATGTGATCCAATCAATAGGACGTATAAAACGACTCCTAGTGGATTTACATTCCTACAATTGCAGAATGAGCTAAATCAAATGATAAAAATTTAAAATCGATATACGATAAAGGGTTTATAACTGACAGCATACATTTGATTGTTCCTCTGAAAGATACAACATTATAGATGTGGGCGCAGAATTTACATTTCTTCATGCTTTGTTTTCACTATTAAATCCATCAATAATTCATGCAACATTGGTCTTTTCATTTTTTTAGATACTTTTTTCAAGGAATTGATAAATAACATCATGAGGAAGTTGATGATATATGACACTTGAAGAGTACAACGTCGAACTCGTAAGAAATGTTATCGATGCTCTTAATACAGGTGATACAACCAGCGTTTCAGATTTTATAAGTCCCAAATATCTTAATCATGAATCACAAATGGATCCTATTAGATCAAAAATGAGAGGACCCCAGGAATTTATTGACACTGTGGTTAACATACGAAAGGCCTTCTCTGATCTGCACTACGAACTAATTGATAGCGTAGCATCAAATGAAAAAGTTATCTCGATAGTATCTGTAGATGGTAAACATACAGATAGCTTTTTTGGATTCATTCCACCAACAGGTAACAAAATATCTTATCAAGCGGTACATATATTTACAATCGGAGATGGAAAGATAATTGAGCACAAGGCCATTCGTGATGATTTGTCATTGATGTATCAACTTGGAGTTGTAAAGGCGGCAATTCCACAATATGAAAATTTCTTAAAAGAGTGGAAAGGCGTTAAACCATGAATGCTCCGTATTTAAGAATGCAATTTAACAATCCACAGTTATTTACTCTTAGTAATCTGCAATTTGACTAAAAAACAATAGTATGTGTGGATAAGACCAGAATGCTAATGCACGGTGGTCGACTTTAACTTCTCTTCATCCACATACTTTAAGCATGGGCAAGCATCTGACTTTGAAATGTGATTTACACATCTTCTTTGATGATGCATGTCCATCCAATGCCACTTTATATCATGGCCACAAATACACGTTGACATAATCCTCTCCTACTAATAATATGGGCAATGAGCCATATCTAATTTTCGGAACTGCCTAAAGCTCTTAGACTTCATAGATATGCACTATCCCTTATTTACTCCTTATAGGGATATTTCATCAAGCAAATTGGCAAGTTAAACTCTTATACATCAATGGAAATAAGTGTAAGCATGTCTTATGATTCAAGAAACATAGTAAACAGGTTTTTGCGACTGAATAGGTTAAATTCCTCAATGAATTATTTGCCGCCTATAATCGCTCCATACCAAATACTACCTCCTAGTCTAATTCAAAAAAATAGAGACGGATTGGCACCAAGAGACATCATCAACAAAATTCCTGATCTTCCAAATACCTCGGCTATGGGAACTGAACTCCTAAATGATCTTGTCACTCGTCAGGAACAATTTCTCAAAAGAATAAGAAAACATCCTCAAGACCTGATGACGTCTGCCGCAGAATATGAAACTGAGAAAAAATAATCAAGAAATTCCATTTCAGACGATTGTAGTTGTATTCTGAAATTATGCTTGACAAAGATAATACTACCTCAAAGTCAATATTGCTAACTCAAATAAAGATATTTGACTGACGGTCCTGGGTGAATGAAAGTAACGCCTTATTAGGCGAGTTCCGTCATTTCATGTAACATTGATTTATTTGATGAACTTCTAACAGAATTTTGAATTATTTTGGCGGTTTCAAAATCACATTCTAACACATACGCAAGGTCATCTACCTTCATGTTAAGAATTTGTTTTTTGTTTAGCGAATGTTTTAAAATTAAATCCTTCAGAACATCTGGAATAGCTAATGATTTTATGCCGTTTCTAAATAACATGTATAATTATAGTATCTATCTTATATAAGATTTCTCTAATGAATTCCTATAGTCAAGATCACCTATGTTACAAAAATTCGATTAAAAAGTGAATTTTTTATTAGGATTCTCACTAAAAACTAATAAAATGACATTAACAACACGTAATTAAGCTTCCTAACATAGTCATCTTACTTGTTTTATGCAAAGTCATGAGAGAGAAGAAGAAAAGATAAGCGCACAAGACTATCTTACTATTAGCAAGATATTTCCTCAAATGTTGGCTCATTTATCTCAAATGTCCTAATCATTTGTTCCACTGTAGAAATGTATTTTTGATAAAGTTGAATGCTACTGGTATCATAGGTTATTTTATACTCTCTGTTATATGCAAGCACATCAATATCCATTTTCTTTAATCTATCATTGTTTTCTCCAGGTACAGTGTACACTATTTTTTGGGCATCATAACCTGCAATAGACATGGCTTCAGAGGTTTCAATAATTCCAATCCCTCCCATAGTAATATTATTTTCTTCGTTTGTCTTTATACTCTCAATGGATCTTTCTGGCAGGTGAGAAATATCATCCAACTCAATTCCTACAATGGTAATCGAATCTTCTTCATTGTTTGGTTGAAATTCAACAATGTAATTTACAGGCAATATAGCATCATTCTGTATTTTCTCTTCTAATTTCCAATCTGATGGATAATTTATTGATACCCCACAGTTTTCATTGACATAGGATTTATCGAGTGTTTGACCGTATGATCTAGTATTATTACCATATGAGGCAACGAACACCGATAGCAACAAAAGAGCAGTGATAGCAATTATTACATTGTTGGATTTCAAATATTCTTTGAATTCAAATAGTATTATTTAAGCTTAATTTCTAAAATCAGTAAATACTAGTTCGACTACGGACTAATTACATTCAGATCTATATTCTATCTATGTCAACAAATCCAATGCCATCTTTAAATCAGAAATTTCATCTTCAATTACTTTCTTATCAAGCTCATCTCTTGCATACTTTCTCAGCCTCTCACAGGCCTGTATTTCTGAAATTATTATATCCTTCTTATCTTTGGATAAATTGTGAAAAGATTCAACAAATGAGTATATCACTTTTCTACCGTTATCTTTACATCCACAAGTTTTAGCAGTTATTTCATAAGGAGCTTCAGATTCTATAATGTTCAATCCTACAACCCCTCATTTCCTTGATACTGGATTTCAAAATTCTGTGATTGAGGAACCAATATCATGGTATTCAAATTAGTAATGATCACAATAAAGATCCGATGTCGGAGTATTTTAACCTATAACCCAAGAAAAATCTAGTTGAGCAACATTTCTTCAAGATGTCTCAACTATATTATGAAATTTCTAAGAAATGCTTAGATGCTTATTGTCAGATTCAGATATTTTGAGTGTTTTAGGACATTATTGGATTAATAAGCAAGTCGAACAAATATCATTTTGCATTGGGATCAGTTTGCCAAATACCAAATGTATTGTTCTCAGTATCTAGGCATATAGCAAAATAACCCATTCCTGGAACGGATTTTTTTGGCATAATTACCTTTCCTCCTGATTCAGATATCTTGGCTGAGTGTTCATCTACTGACTTTACACCAATATAGTTTGTCACTACATGTTGAGGATTTTGCCTCTTCATCATTCCCCCACCAATAGCATTATTTCCCTGGTCATCTGCGGTTGTAATTATTAGATAATCAATTCCATCAGGGAGTGTAAATTTTTCAAACTTCCACCCAAACATTTCACTATAGAATTTTTTTGATCTTTCCAGATCATCAGCTGGTATTTCAAAATGTATTATAGTTGACATATATCTAATTCTTAAAACGTGTTAATTAAGCTTCCCACTTTTTGTTATTTATCGTTACCAAGGTAGCTAAAATTAGAGAATGAGAATTACGAAGAAATAAATTAAAATTATCTTGATGTAATTTGCAAATAGCTGAGAATACCAAATGTATAGATACTATGAAATAATTCGACCGTGTATTATAATATTATTTTTGACGATTTTTATCTCTTTGTCCTATACGGATATATCTAGAAATATTATAAGCAAATTCAGAGAGATAAGTGAACCTAAGAACTCTGACAATTTGATAGTTTATCAGGATGCAGAAGGCCTCAAGGACGCAACTATGCAGAATTTGCAAGAAAGGATAAACCAAACAAAGGCATTGGCCGATATTTTTGCAACTAGGATCGACAAGATTACTGATTTACTTGAAACAACCAGCAGATATCCTACAGTAAGGAACATTTCGTATTCAGACTTGGTCAGTACAGAATTCATGGGAATACCAGAATCTTCAGACATTGAGAAAAGAAATGTTGCAAAATATTTACTAAAAAATGAATCTATACTTGGCGGAGTATATTTCACGTTACCCAATGGAGACGTATATTTGGGGGAACCTTATTCCGCACAGAAGCAACTCCCTCGAATTAACTTTGCCGATAGAGATTGGTATAAAGGAGTTAGTAAGACAAATGAAACTTATATCAGTTCAGTGTTCCTCTCTGCCTCTACACGAGCTCCTGCAACAGCTATTGCGTTGCCTGTATATCAAGATGATAGTAAGACCAAATTAGTGGGATACTGGGTTGGTATAATCAATATCGGACCTCTGTGGAAAACAATTAAGGATGAATATTTATCAGAAAGTCAGGAATTAAATGTAATTGATCATAATGGTACTGAAATGTTCAATATTGGGAAATATAATTATACCGTAATACATTCATCTCCTTCCTTTTATGAGAACGGCAATGCTACTACTATTGATAGAAATAATGCTACAATAAGAATACTTGCAGGCCATGTTATGGCAATTTCATATCCTATTCACATAGGCTCTCATGTGTGGACAGTTACCACACAACATCAACATCCTCATTTATAATTCAATGTTTGAAAAATGTACTGTTGATTTTACGAATAGCCATCTGGAATGAATGATTCAATGCAAGGTCTTCCTTATTAACTAGCCTCCATCTATATATGCGGGCAATAAATGGTTGGGAATGTGTTTTTAGAAACTGCTTCAACACTTGACAATAGGAAAATATTACTTCTTTTTGTCGTTGTAACTGCTGTCATTTTAATAGACTATGAATTTGGTCTGGTCGCTGATTTTATCCCAGACATAATTTCATCCGAAAATGGGATATGGCTCTTTGTCAGTACTGCTATAATATTTGCGATTACGAGTTTAATTATTCTGGCATATGTTAAGCAAATAGGGGAAAAATCTGGAGCCAAAATCTTGTATCTCGCCAGGACGCATAAATTGGTAACAATAGCTCAATATGCATTAATTGTTATCATGGCAATCACAGTCTTACAAGTCTTAGCTGTTATGCAATACAATACTCTTAGTCTTGCAGTAACCCTCACGATAAGCTATGGACTATGGATCATGACCATGATTTTGTTGGCCCGTGCGTTTTTTGCTTGGTACAAATCAATAGCTTCTCACCATGAATCTCAAAGCAAAATTCTAATTCTGGTTCTGGGCCTCTCAATGGTGGCATATGTCATTAATGGGGGTTCTGGTCTTGCTTTCTCTGTTATCTGGCTGCAGGAACAAAGTCCCACAATACTATCTTCAGATATTGCATTTTACCCAGATTTTGAACCTGCAAGTCTGACAAGTCAGGTTGGAGCAGTAGGTCAGCTATCATCTACAATTGCTTACATTCTAACCTGGATTAGTACAGTAGTCCTATTGCGACCTTACATGAACAAAATAGGTAAGGTCAAATTCTGGGGCATCATGGGTTTTGCATTTATTTATCTGATATCGTATCCTTTGTATATTCTTGGGTTCCTTAATCCGACTGGGGAGACTGATACTGAAATAATGAACAATATTCTACTGATATCTACGGCTTCTATTTTGGCAGGTCTAGTTTTTGGAGCTGCATTTCTTTCTATAGCAAGAACCTTAAGGCGAGGTACAGCTATCAGACAGTATCTAATTCTTGCTGCTTATGGAATGTTTATTTTCTATATATCTGGATCTTCTACAGTATCTCAAGCAGCTTACCCACCCTTTGGTCTTGTCTCAGTTGCATTTACGGGCCTATCAACATATTTGATATATGTTGGACTATACTCGGCTGCTATTACACTATCTCAGGATTTGACTTTACGAAAAACGATAAGAAAATCAGTGCTGGAACAGTCCAAGTTATTGGATAGCATAGGAACAGCACAAATGGAGAAGGAGTTACAGACCACTGTGCTCACCATTGCCAAGAAAACATCTCATCAAATGAAAGAAAATAGTGGAATTGAAGCATCCCTTAATGAAGATGATCTTCGAGACTATATGAGTGTGGTTATGAATGAACTCAAAATCGGTGGGAAATGAACGAATTTTAGAATCGAGTTAGTGCTATTTGCTTATATAATTTTGAGTAAGGTAAAAGTTTATTAAATATATTTACCAACATATAGTATAGTAATACTAATCAACAGTATCAATATTTCTTCAAAAAGCACTTTTTCAATCAAATTTATTAACTAGTACATTTTTCAGTAGAAAAATCATAGACTAATTTTCTAGTCGATGCTATTGGAATTCATTAATTTAATATAGTGCAAGGATCAAGTGTATTCAGGTGGAATTATGAGAACTAGGATTACGTTGATTGCAGGGCTAAGTACTGTATTTCTTTTCCTTAGCATCTATGGGACACCATACGTAAATGGCCAATCTTCCACTCCAAATAGTAGTTCAGCAGATAATGAAACAAGCAGTACAAATTCTGAACTGAAAACGGAGAATGATCCTTTTGTGCTTAAAGGCTCATCTAACACAGCGAATACTGACAATAGTAATGATCCAGCACAAGCTGATGATGAATCATCTACCAATAGTGACTCTGATGAATCATCTACCAATAGCAACAGTGACTCTGATGAATCATCTACCAATAGCAAC
>DATFEX010000115.1:0-16564 GCA_035250685.1 Nitrososphaeraceae archaeon
TTATTATGGACCTTCAAATCCGCATCCAATGCATTTGTATGACCTAGCAAACTGTCTGCAACTTTGACATCTCCAAATTAATACATATCCACAATTAGGACAGTAGTATTTCACACATTCGTCGTTTGCGATTATTGGTCGACTGCAAGAAGTGCAAACTGGTAATTGTAAAGATTTTGACACAGAGAGCACAAACATTTATCCGAATTTATATCTTGCTTGAATGCTACAATGTCTGTCTCTCAACCTTAGACCGCAGGTTACATCCAGGTGTACCTAAATTTCATTATTGGTACTGAAAACTCTTCGAAATTCATTACCAATCAATATCTTGGCCAGATTGGTAGCTATCTTTGACTTTAGAAAAAGATCAAGAGCACTAGAATGAAAATCGAAATCCGAAAAATTGGACACTTGACTGATTGCCATTTTCGATATCGACGAGAATATTGAATCAATGGACTTGTTATCCAATCTTTCTAATACCTTCCTCGCAAGCAACATAGAGTTGAATTCCTTCCAAAACATAGATTTCCATGCTTTTTCATAGTCATACAGGAACCCATTATCATTGTTTGATATTGCCTTTGAAATTGCTTTACCTGCCAGGATACCAGCCATTCCACAACTAAAAATACCTCCCGCAGTTGTTGGTTTAGTCTGTCCTGCGGCATCACCAACGACGATAACTCTTTCCTTAATGAATGGTGGTCTTGGTCCTCCAATCCAAATTGGTGCAAATATTTTCCTGATTATCGAATATTTCTCTCCTCTGGAGTTAATGAAATCATTCAAGGCAACTAACGTGTTAATGCCTTTTCCTGCAACTCCTATCTTGCCTTTGCCTTCACCAGTAGGGATTATCCAGACAAAAAAGCCTGGGTATTTTTCAGCATCAAATAGTATTTCTACAGTCTTACCGTCAATCCAGTTTGCATATATTTCGAATTGAGCAGAAGCTAAAATTCCCGTATTAGTAGCATCCTTCAGAGAACTTAACCCTTTTGCGTCAACAAAGTACTTGCATTCAATTTCTCCGTCTGAAGTCTTTACAACATAGGTGGATTGATTCTTGGAGATACTTTTGAATGAACATCTAGTTCGTATTTCCGCACCCGCACTTTGCGCCTGTTTGGCAATTTGTTTGTCAAGTCCCCTACGATCTACTACTATCACGTTCTGTTTTTCAGCAGGTAATTCAAAACTAGAGGATTTCGAACTAATCTTCGCCATAGAGACAGCATTTTGAAAGTTATTGGAGTCAACTATGAGACCTAATTTTTGCAAACCGCCTAGGCTTACCATCCCGCCACAATGTTCGGGTGTTCCAATTTCATGATCCTCTTCGATAACTATTGTAGACGGTCCACTTGAAGAACATTCTCTTGCGGTTGCAAGACCTGCTACGCTCCCACCCGCAATTAGTACATCGCAGTATTCCATACCCTATAAAGAAACAATTATTTCATCATTTTATTAACTAACCTGTAGTGGAATTCAAACAAGTCATCGTTGTTAGAAAAGATCTCCGAATGGGTACTGGAAAAATAGCATCTCAAGTTGGCCATGCTGCCGTTTTGGGAGTCGAAGAGTCCAGAAAATCAAACAAATTGTGGTTGAAAAATTGGTTCGAGGAAGGACAACCAAAAATAGTTGTCAAAGTAAATGACCTCGAAGAACTATTGGAAGTACTGAAAGACGCTGAGGATCTCAGAGTTCCAGTCATTGTTGTGCAGGATAGAGGCCTCACTCAGATTCCAAGCGGCACTCTTACATGCATCTGCATTGGGCCCGCACCATCAGATATTATTGATAAAGTGACCTCAGAACTTAAATTACTCTAACTATCTGATGATAATTTTGAATTATTTTACTTAGTATTTTTATATCGTGTGTAATTTGACCGTCGTCCCAAACATGTATATATACTTCCATTTATAAAGCCAACCTAGTATGCCAGAAACTAAGCCCATTGTTAGCATAGAAAACGTTGTTGCTTCTGCGACTGTCAATCAAACTGTAAACCTTAATTTAATAACCCAAATTTTCCCAGATGTTGAATACCATCCTGATCAGTTTCCGGGACTTGTGTTTAGGCTGAAATCACCTAAAACAGCTACATTGATTTTCAGTTCAGGAAAAATGGTATGCACTGGCGCAAAATCCGAAGAACAGGCGATTAAAGCAGTAAAGAATGTGGTCCAAAAGCTCAGAAAAGGAAGTATTCCAATTGAAAATGAACCACAGATAGAGATACAGAATATAGTAGCGTCTGCAAGCCTAGGTGGTAAAATACATTTAGAACTGGCAGCCAGGGTATTGCCCCGAAGCATGTATGAGCCAGAACAATTTCCAGGTCTAATACACAGGATGTTGGATCCTAAAACTGTAATACTCCTATTTGCTAGCGGAAAATTGGTCTGTACGGGGGCTAAGAAAGAGTCAGAAGTATACAGAGCGGTTCACAATTTACATGATCTTCTCGAAGAAAAGAATTTAATGATCTATGAAGGTTAGTTTCATTGACCTTATATGTACGCATGATTCGATTCTAAAATGCCTGAATTATGGCTAAATTATGGTAGCACTGACATAATATTAGATTTGAAAGTAGAGAATCTTTCACTCATTGAAAATTCAAATTTTGACATACTTAATGGTGAAATCCTAGATCAAGAAATTGAGTCTATTCAATTAGAGGACAACAGCACAATTGTGCCTCTCGACGCTTCAAATTCTACTATTCAAATTGTTTCTAGATTAATTGCACTAGCAGAAACTAGAGGAATTAAAATATCAATAGAGTCAATTCTAAATACAAGAAAACAGTTAGCGAACAAACTGCAAAGCCAAAGTATTGGAACCATCGAGAAAAATGATGAACACTTTCAAAATCTCATAGGAGAAAAAAATACTCTCTTTATTTCAAAAACAAATATCGATCCTTTGTTTGGATATAGTGGAACTCCTGTCATCCTCCTACGGGAATTCGAGCAGGAAAAGATGAATGAAGCATTCCAGTCAAGAACAGACAACTTGCCTCATCCTGCTTTGATTGGGCCCCCGATTGAAGTTGCAAATAAGATAAGTGAAGGCATGAACGCAAAGTCTATTGAAATTGTTTCTAACAATAGTGGGATTAACAAAGTCTATTATGGTGATATACTGGAGTCCTTTCAAAATGCTATCAAGAAACTTGAGAGTCTCACCGTAGAAACTGAACAGGAATTGAAATCTCTTATAGTGGGAACAAATACTGATACGAATTCGAGTTCAACGTTGTCAGGATCTTTGAATTTATTGTGGAATTCAGTAAATGTTCTGAAAAGAAATGCCATTGTTGTCATGGTTTCTGAAAATAACAAGGGATTTGGGACAAAGGCAGTAGAGAAATTTGCGTATGGCGAAATAAAACTGGAAGACTATAAGAATTCAGCCTACCTTGAAGGATTGGAACATGTCATGTTTATTAATGAATTAAGAGAAAAGTATAATGTATCCATTCTTTCTTCGTTACCAAAATATTATCTAAAGGAGATATTCGGTCTAAATGTGTTTTCGAATATTCAGGAAGCAGCAGAGAGGATACTTGAGATGAATGGAAAAAGTCATAAAATTTCTATAATCCAAGATCCAAATATCGCAATATTCAAAAAGCATGATTAAACTGGAATATTAGTACAAACTATGTTTCATAGAATCCCAAAGTTAAAATAATTAAAAATCGTCTATTTGATAATTTGCAGAGTTGCTTACGAAAAAACGGAGATTATGTCTTCTATAGATGTGGTGCAGAACACCTGCATTCAGTTATAGAGATTAACTTAAACTCACTACCTGAACACTATACAGAGTATTTTTTTGAATCTATTCTTAAAGAATTACCTGAATCATTTATTGTAGCAGAATTTGATGGAAAAATCATTGGATATGTCATGTGCAAGATTGAATTTGGATTTTCGAATTTCAGAAAATTAGGTTTTGTAAAAAAAGGACATGTAGTTTCCATTGCAATCTTAGAAGAACATCGAGGAAAGAAAGTTGGTACCATTTTAATGGAAGAAGCAATAAACGGACTTGTGTCGAGGCGAACAGAAGAGGTTTATCTGGAGGTAAGAGTTAGCAATTCTGCGGCAATCAAAATGTATGAGAAACTAAATTTTAATGTTAGATCTAGACTAAAAACTTACTACAGAGATGGCGAAGACGCCTTCTTAATGGCATTAGAATTATCTTGAGTTGAGCAATTGTGGTGAAATCATTTTTATGAAACAGAACAAAATAATTGGACTAATTCTACTCATAGTACCGTCCTTATTTTTCATATTCTTTTCATACCTGTTGTTGTTTACACATTGGGATATTCAGGTGATAAAAACTACCTTGGTAGTCATTGTGGGGATACTAATGACAGTGCTTATCTGGATGGGTTACACTATGGCCTCCGCTCCGCCAGACAAATGAGATGTAATTAAGTTATCTGCACATCAGATACGATTTGATAAAATCGAGGACCAACTTCTCTCACGACTCTGACATTCCTAATGCAGTAGCCAAATTTACTAAATGATTCTGAAGTATCCTTAATACCACTTTGTATTGCATCTTTTTTGTTGTCAGCTCCCACATGGCAAAAATAGTGAATCATGCCTCTACCATTTGCAAGCGAACTTACAGCTGCCTCTACAAAATTTCTTGCCTTTTCAGGCAGGGGCATCAATACCCGTGTTGCAGTCCCCTTGAGGTTATCTTGTATCGCCTGTTCAGCATCACCAAGTATCGGAATCACCTTCCCCGTCAATTTATTTATCTCTATATTCTGTCTACACATTTCAGTGGCTATTGGATTTGAATCAATAGAATAAATTTTGGCTGATTTATTAAAGCGGGATATAACGATAGAAAACGTTCCTACACCAGCGAACATATTAACAATTACTTCATTGGGCTCAGTCAATTTAGCAATTCTCAATCGTTCAGTTGATAATCTAGGCGAAAAGTAGGTATTGATTACATCCACTTTGAATGTACATCCGTGTTCCTTATAAACAGTAATTGGGCTATTTTCTCCCGCGATTAATTCTAGTTTCCGCAATCTATGATCCCCCTCTATCGGTGATATCTGACAGAATACTGATTTTACTGGCCTAATCTCCTCAATCAATGCATCTGCAATCAATTTCCTTTTAGAGGTTAGTGTTTCAGGGATTTTGATTATCGCGATAGTTCCGATTATGTCAAATGAAGATGATAGTTTTTCTATCTCGGCGCTATCAAGTCTTTCTTGCAATACTTCTTTTAACATTCTTGTCATGATTTGATTAATTTCAAGTCCTCATGTAATAGTCTCCAGAGCTCTTTTGTGCCCTGTCCAATCTTCCACCCAACTTATTAATTCTTGGACGACCCGTGTTTTCATCACGCCTGTAGGTAATGGAAAGAGTTTCAAGAAATTTGTTCATTCCACTTTCTTTCCTTATTGGCGAACCAGCAGATCCATTTTCACCTGGCTTCCCAGAAAAAATAATCAAAGAATCAGCTACCAAATCTATCAATTGCATATCATGATCAACAATTATTGCGGATTTTCCCTGCGACTTAACGAATCTATGAAGGAATTTTGCAATATTAATCCTGTCCTCTACATCTAAAAATGCAGAAGGCTCATCCAATGCATAGATATCTGCTGGTCGTATTAGCGCACAACAAACAGCTACCTTTTGTAGCTCTCCACCACTCAACGTATCTATTCTTTTATCATAAAGTTTTTTGATACCCATTGGAAAAACGATCTGTTGTTCCATAGTGGAGCCTTCAATCGGTCCTTGGTAAGCGGCATCTAATAATGATTGAATATTGCCATCATATTCGTTTTGGAGATATTGTGGCTTGTATGACAAACTAGCCTGAATATCTATATTCCCACTATCAGCCTTTTCTATGCCCGCTATCATTTTCATGAATGTGGTTTTTCCCAAAGCATTAGCTCCCACCAAGCCAACTATTTCACCCTCTCTGATCTCTCCATGAGAAACATTCAAAGTAAATGATGGAAATGATTTTGTCAAATCCGAAAACTTTGTCAGTGGTTTATCAACTATTAACTCCTCATTCTTGCTTGAATCTTCGAACTTGAATGATTTCTCTCTAAATCTGATATTTTCTGTTGGAATAAATCCATCCAAAAAGGCGTTGATACCGACTCTGGTACCCTGTATTGGAGCAACAATTCCATATGCACCTGGTTCCCCATACAAGATATGAATGTAGTCTGAAAGGTAATCAAGAAGAGTCAGGTCGTGTTCAACTACCATAACACTCTTGCCATCATCTGCAAGTTGTTTAATAGTTCTTGCAACAGCTAATCTTTGATAGATGTCATTATAAGATGATGGTTCATCAAAGAAATAATAATCCGCATCCTTATTGACTGCAATAGCAACTGCCAATCGTTGCAATTCTCCACCACTCAATTCGGACAGAGATCGATCAAGCGAGTTAGCGAGTGATAGTTGTTCTGTTACCAATTCGATTACACCTCTTTCATCGTACTTTTTCAAAAGTTCCCGTGCTGTTCCCTTAAAGGCTTTGGGAATTAATTGAACCATTTGGGGTTTTATCGATGTACGTAAATTTCCAGAAGCGATTTTCTCAAAATGAGGTTTTAATTCTGTCCCTTGAAAATTCTTTATTATATCGTCCCATTCTAGCTCAGAATCATAATTACCAAAATTTGGTTTTATGTTTCCAGATAATATATTCAATAGTGTGGACTTTCCAATTCCATTTCTTCCCAACAGACCTACTACTGAACCTTTTTTAAGTAAAGGAATGTGGTAAAGCCTAAATGAATTAATCCCATATTGATGGATCTTGTGATCTCCAATTTCTTTTGCCAGATTAACTATTACTATTGCATCAAATGGACATTTCTTAATACAAATTCCACATCCTGTACACAATTCTTCGGAAATGACTGCTTTCCCATCCTCAGGCCTCTGAATAATGCACTCACCACCAGTTTTGTTCACTGGACAATACACGATACATTCCAGTCCACATTTCTTGGGCTGACAGAGTTCTTCATCCAATACGGCGACTCTGTGGGTAGAATTTGGGTTCATGTGTAACTATAAGTGTTTATGAAATCATATATTATAATTGTTGAGGCCGTAAAGGGCAAGTAGAGAATTAATTTCTTAATAGTTTATTTTTATTGTATAGAATTGATTTTTGGGAAATACTAAAAAGTATCGGATTATTGACAGAGTTAGGATGGGTGAACCATATTGCAATGACCCACGATGCCAGAAGAATAGGCATGGAGAACGACACAAGATGCATGTGACGGGGGAAGAACAAGCAAACACCTACCGTGGAGAAAATTACTGCAATGACCCACGTTGCCAGCAAAACAGGAATGGACAGAAACATGAAGCTCACACTGAATCAATTGTTTCAAATGAGAAGATTGTTGATGAAAGATTTGATACTAAAGATGAATATACACATTGTAATGATCCAAGGTGCCAGACGAATAGGGATGGAGAAAGACATAGACAGCATTCTCTTGATAATCCCGATTTTTACTATGTTAAATATTTGGGAGGTCATAAGGCATTTCCTAGTCCTACCAATACTAAAATGCACTTTTACCACGACAGAGTGGAAATTGACAACCCAAAACTAGCAGTCCCTTATAGACACATGCAAAACATCGAAAACACTAACGAAAGGAGAATATCGGCATTGAGGGTAATAATTCTTGGGTTAATTTTTGTTCCACTCGCTATAGTGGGTGCCTTATGGAAAAAGAATCATATCTATACCGTGATACGATTTAGAGATTATTTCGATGATCAAATGATTATTTTAGACTTTAATGAAAATATTGATTCTGCCCAATCAGTAATTTACAGGCGAATGCTGGAATTCCGTAATAGTAATAAATTCTAATCGTAGTTCTAGATGCGACCTAGCTAAGATTAAATTATCCCCCTGTCCTTTACATTATCAAGCCGGCCATAGTAATAGGGTGCGACCCGGTCCCATTCCGAACCCGGAAGTCAAACCTGTTATCGCTGCTGTGTTACTGATCTACGTGAGTGGTTGGGAAGCAGCAGTGCTGGCATTTTTATCACTAGTAATTTCATCTTTGTTTAATGCACAGATTACCGAGTCATCTCTTCTCCAAAGTGCACATCCGAAAGCAATTCCTGTATATTCATGGCTATATTGTCGAGTAGTTCGTATAGAAAGACAAATTCCCTTGGATGCCATATCCTACACTCAATTAAGCATGCCATGTTAACTACACGAACTGAAACAGTTCTTGTGACTTCGGATTTTAGGCTCTGAAATAGGAAATCAGTAACGCGTTGGTCTGTAGTTAATCTCGATGCTAAAACGCTGCCACTCCAACCTGCCTCTTTTACGAATCCATCGGTCAAAGTGTAATAGAGTTTTGAATTTAAGAGATTTTGATGATTCTCATCATTCTCTGCCAAATCCTCGTTTTGGACAAGACAATAAATATTATGGAAGGGTCCCATTCTGACAACGTCCTCTGAACCAACAAAATCTATACTTCCTGAAAGCATTCGAATGAATCCATCTCGATTGCCTAACCACTTTTCAAAATATGGTCTGAATTTTTGGGGTATGTCCAAGTCGTATCTTCCAATTCTACACTTTATATCATCTAAACCTAATAAATCAATTATTTCCTTAATTTGAAGAATTGGCAAGGATGTAATAATTGTTAGTTACGGCATTGCCACTGAATCCATTATGATGATGATGTATCGTTAGCAATAAAATTGACGATCGTTCTGATGCCAAAACCAGTAGCTCCTTTTGGATTATATGTTCTTTCTTTGGTACCTTCCTGATTCCAAGCGGTTCCTGCAATATCCAAATGTACCCAAGGTGTATTATTAACAAAGAAGGACAAAAATGCGGCAGCAGTTATAGCTCCTCCAGCTCTCCCCCCGATATTTTTTATGTCTGCATTAGCGCTTTTCAACTGTTCCTTGAAATCATCAAATAGTGGAAGCTCCCATATTTTTTCACCAGTCCGCTCTGAATTTTCAAGGATTTTAGTTACCAATTCTTTATTATTTCCAACCAGTGCAGCTACGTTTGAACCAAGTGCTACAATGGCCGCACCTGTCAATGTTGCCATATCGATAATTGCTTTAGGAGCAAATGTTTTTACTGCAAAAGCAAGTGCGTCTCCCAAAATTATTCTACCCTCTGCATCTGTGTTTAGAACTTCTACGGTTTTTTTGTTATACATTCTGATAATATCTCCAGGTCGGTATGAGTCACCTGAAGGCATGTTCTCTACTGCAGGTATAATTCCAATCACGTTCTTCTTAAAAGCAAGATCAGATACGGCCTTCATTATTCCGATTACATTACATCCGCCACATTTATCGTACTTCATTTCCTCCATCTTTTCGGAAGGCTTGATCGAAATTCCGCCTGTATCAAAGGTAACGGCTTTTCCAACTATAACTATTGGCCTGTCATCTTTTGTAGATCCTGAATACTCTATTAAAATGACCTTCGGAGCGCTAGAACTTCCTCTGCCCACCGCCAATATCCCTCCAAATCCGTACGATTCCATTTCCTTCTTGTCAATTACTCTAACCTTGATCTTTGGATCCCCTGATAATTTCTCTGAAAAATTCGCAAGAACCTCTGGAGAGCAATCATTTGGGGGCAAGTTACTAATATCTCGGGTCAACAACACAGCATCAGATAACACTGAGGAGTATCTAATAATCTGTTGAACGGAAGCCAGGTCCTTCCCTGCCAAAATTCTTACTTGATCAAGTTCAGTCCTATCTTCATCCTTCTTATAGTTACTAAATGAGTAGTCTGATAATTTGATTCCTTCTACTATGGCCGACATGTGCTCATTATCAATGTCCTTGAATGGTGATATTACGAATTCGTCAGCTGACAGCTCTTTTGCCTTAATGACCACTTTTCCAGTTAGATTCCTTGTTTTTTCGGGATCTAAATTTTTTCTATCTCCCATTCCTAAAAGTAAAATACGTTTAATTCCGGATCCTGCAGTATTATGAACTACGCTTATTGAGCCTTCCTTTGCCGTAAATTCTTTTGATTCAACTATCTCTCTTATGATAGGATCAAAGTCACCAGTAATATCTGATAGAGACAAGGATGAAATTTGTTCTGTAAAGACATAATTCACTAGGAGTTTAGTTCTCAATGATGATACATTATTTTCAGCCTCAATTACAACCATGTTCAAAATCAGAAGTATTACATTATTTTAAAGTATTGAAGTCTTTACGTTTTACTAAAGTACCAAATCATATATTCAAACCAACAGGGCAATGAAGAAAACCAATAATGAAATAAAAAAGGTAAAGGTAGTAGAAAAACTAATAACGTTATTCTGAGGTAATGATATTCTAATTCATTTGACGATTGTTATCAATTTACAAAATCGATAATTTTGTAAGAATCAAGGATAAGAATCTAGGACATTTATTAAATATCTATAAGTGTGAGTATTGTCAATTCGATGAAGAAGAGATATGGTCAATAAAGTTAACATTACTAATCACAATCTTCTTGATATTCCATCAGAACTTAAGGAATTCATGAATAATGATACCTATTCATTGCTTGTCAAGGGTCCTTCAGGATCGGGGAAAACTACCTTTTCTCTCACTATTCTGCATTCACTAAAAGCAAAAAACAATTTCTTCTATATTTCTACTAGATCTTCTCCAAAACAAATCTTCGAGCAATATCCATGGTTAAGAAAATTCGTAAAGGCGCCAAGTAGGGATATAGACAGTCCGGATGTTGGGCAAAACCTCTCAGCTTTTGAAGATGCTAGATTGGACGAACCTGAATCACTTTTTGAGAGGGTCACAAATCAATTGATGGATGTCAAGAACCCCGTGATAATAATAGATAGTTGGGATTCTGTTGCTTCATTGATGGATCGGGAAGCCAGGTTAAACAATGAGAGAGTGCTTCAGACTTGGAGAGAACGAGCAAAAGCAAAATTAATTTTCACAACCGAGGAGTCAGTAGAATCTAGTCTAGAAAATATCGTCGATGGTGTGGTGGAATTGAACTATGAACTTATAGATGGCTTACGAACTAGGAGTTTATTTCTCAAAAAATTGCGGGGGGTTGCAATAAAAAGATCTGTGTATTTCTTTACTTTGAAAGAAAGAATAATGCAGTGCTTTCATAGCTATGATGCTAGAGATTTCAAAATCATCAACAATGACATTAATTCAAAAGATAAGAATTCTCATTCGCAAATATTGCAATCAGGATATCAAGATCTTGATAGTTACGTTGGAACCCCTTTACCACAAAATGGTTTGATTACAATTGAGAAGGAAGATGTAATATCAAGTGACACAATATTGCTATTTTTGAATGATCTTTTACAGAATTTTTCAAAAATGAATTATTCTCTAGTTTTGGATTCTGCACTAGGATCTATGTTATCAAACACGTTTAAATCTAATAATACAAGTCAGAAAAAGCTTTACTTGATAAACGAAACTGATTCGCGAGAAAAGTCTTCTAAAACTGATTTAGGAGGGAAAACCACTTTCTTCAAACATGTAGACAAGGCAATTTCAGAAAGTGATACTAAAGAAAAAATAGTCGCAATGATTGAATCAAATTCTATGGATGGTTTCATGTCAACAACTTCTGATATTGATGATTATTGCAGATATATCAAAAGGAAATTTGAACTTTCATTTATGATTATTAATTCGAATAACGCTCGTGAGAAATATTATTCGTTATCAGATATTCATCTAAAATTTATACTAATTTGTGGAACACTTTTCTTGAAGTGTTCTACACCTGCTTCAGCGTTATTTGGGATTAAGGTTGTTGACTCGGTGCCTCGGATTCAATTAGATCATGTTTTGTAATTTCATGCCATAGGGTTCTTCATCTGCATTTTCTTCTAATGATATTGGTAACAAATGCATCATTTGCTCATAGTAATCTAGGAATGTAGTTCCTTTATTAGTAACTTTATAAACCATTTTTGTTCCGTTATTATTTTCCATTATGAGACCAAAATTCAAAAGAGAATCAATATAGTTTCTACACTGATCATTACTTAGCATTGCCTTGTACATTATTTTTGTCCTGGTTTCTTCCCTAATTGCAGATCGCAATATTGCCGCTATGACCCCGTACTTACTTCTATTTTTCATTGCCCAATAACTGAAGTTATACAATATAACTGGAGTGAAACTATTAAATAGAAACTTAAATGACTAGATTCAACTACAATAATATGAATAAAATTTTAATCTATTTATTTATTCCATTCTTGTTCCAGAAGAAAAAATTGTTGATTGTTTGAATAAATTTTCTCTAAAAAATCATTTGAATATTATTATTTAACACAATTACCAGCTTGATCATTATTATTTTGATTGAGCACACAGTCCGTCATGACTGGTTTTATCTTTTGAAACTTTATTTCTCCCTTATTTATCGTTCCAGAATTCTGCATCGATATTGCTTTGGATTTCATTAGCGAAATATGGTCACTACAAACCAGACCAATCATATACTCTTCATTGCCTGACAATATGGAAACAATTTGTGAAGGGGGCAAATTACAAGTTCGACCTCTGACCACAATAGAACATCTCTCCGGAACCAATTCTCGATAAGAATTCTGAATCATTAGATGTTATAATCCTTTGTTTGTATTCCAAAAATAGTATTCTATATGATAATAAATTCAGGGTATGATACTTTGCTAAAATAAGTGAAAAAAAGGAAATGATTCTTAGTACTTTCTTATTGTTGGCCGTCTAGAATATTCTTGATTTCCTTACATCTTTTTCTTAGGGAAACTGTTGAAATATCTGCTATTTGACATACTTCAACTTGACGCAAGAATTCATTACAATCCTGTGAAGCGATGTAAATAATTGCTCCTGCAAAAGCGCGCGGATTTTTCCCTATTGAAATTCTGCTATGTTGGACAAGCGAGTAAATTCTCAGTGCTTCCCTTTTAGTTTTTTCTGTAAGCTTTAACCTATTTGAAATCAATGTCACATAATCGATCCCTTGAATTACCGGTATCTTCAATGATAGTTCCCTTAAGATTAATTTGTAATGTGACATTATTTCCTTACTCGGAATATTACAGACATTGGCTATATCTGATATTGTTTTTGGTATTGAAATTTCTCTACAAGCTGCGTATATAGAAGCCGCAACAAGTGAAACGGTAGATCTTCCTTTAGCTAATTTTCGTATTGCAGCTTTACGATAGATGTAGGCCGCATTTTCCATAACTGCAGGACTTAGATAGAGTTTGTCACCAAAATTATTAAGGTATTTTAGCGCTTTATCCAAGTTCCTTGAGATCGAATCATTCAGCTGAGATCTATTATTCCATGTTCTTAATCTTTGAATCGTTTCTTTCTGAACTGGATCGAGCATTTTACCTCGCCCATCCATGTCATTCAAACCAATAAGTGTAGAAAGTCCCTTGTGACTTACGGTCAATGATTCTGGCATGCCAATACGAGATTTATCCTTGTATTCTCCTTTCTCAAAATAAGGGAGATCATTATTATAGATTTTTTCATTTGAAACACAGCCGCAAGTACTACAGACATATTCACTTGAGAGTACGTCTAAAACTAGCGTATAGCTTTGACATTGATTGCATTGTATACTATTGGTCCCACTTGATTCGAAGGAATCATTGTTCCTGATTTGTTTACTGTTTTCTAAGGCCATCTTTAGTATTTTTAAGCAGATTCTTTTATTATCAATAGTTTTTCTAGAAATCAGAAATTACTGGTAGAGTAGTAGAATAACTTTAAAAATTCTAAAAAATATTGATTTTTATAAGACTTACGAGGAAAAATCGTATTTTTCTTTCTTAAATAAGAATCTATAAATGTTTTGTTTAGTAAGAAGAATCAATTATAGTTAAAATTTAATGATTTTACTTTGATTATTGTCTACTACTACTAATATCAAATTATTGTTATATGTGTATCTGTTAACTTTGTTTAAATCTAGTAAGATTGTAGATCTTTGCATTAGAATAAAAATTTTCAGATGAGATCTTGAATAAAATAATGTTCCCTTGATCACTACCTTTGTGGTATTACTTAATTCGATCCTGACACAATGGTGAAATATTAGATTAATATCATTAACATCCCTTCAAAAAGATAAAGTTTCTAAGGGAAATAAATTGCCAGACAACGTTCTTTACCTTTAATATAAACGTATGATAAAGTAGAACGTTATAATATTCATCATACTAGAAATTTCTAATCTCTAGACATGTTGGAACTGTTTGATAAGGCAAGTGTGAGATGTGTGGATATTTGTATCTAGTAAAGTGTAACAATTATATAATTAGTCTTACATATTAATGCGCGATGAAAGATACAAGACTATTGAAAATCCTTGTTGAAGAAAAGGCACTGGTAAAGTTACTAAAGACAATTGGATCCGGGAGAGAATATCCAACTAGAGAACTTTTAACAAAATTGGGTGCATATGGATATGGACATAAACTGCTTCTTAAAGCACAAAAGCGCGGATTAGTTGATAGAAAGACTGTCAAGAACAAAGTGTTCAACAAACTAACTAATGACGGTAAGAAAATCGTAAAAATAGCAAAGGAAATTGGCGTATAAAGGAACAATTTCTCCAATTTTTATTTTCTAAATCTATTTTAGAACAGAAGATAATTCCTCAATTTTATCATGCCAAGAAGCCGATTTAACTACTCCACTAGATATCAATATTCCTTCCGCGCCTAGTTCAAGAGCTCTTTGTACATCAGTTTTATCTACAATGCCTGCTCCACAGAGTACCTTAACCGTTGGAGATATTCTCTTTACTACTTGTACAGAATCTGTTATAATTGAAGGATTGGCCTTTGATACTGCAATTCCCTTACCAATAAGTTCTGGTGGTTCTATGGCTAGGTAATCGGGAGAAAATTGTGAGAGTGTTTCTACTTCTTGCAAGTCATCGGCGCAAACAATTGAAATCATATCTAATTCTCTTAGACGCTTTACTAAATTGCAAACCTGTGAATGTTCTATTTTATGTTCACTATGATTGATTATGGAACCTATAGCTCCATGTGATTTTATGATTTCAGGTACGGTAAAGCCAGTTGTTGCCCCGAGTGGCACATCGTCAACGTGTTGGCCAATTATAGGAATCTCGGTTTTTGATAAGGCCAGAATACTAGACGCCGGGGGAGCAATAATGATATTTTTGTGATTAGATAGAAGTGCGTTCCTTGCCTCTTCCGCAATCTTTAATGAATTATCTCCAGAAATCTCACTGTAATTTTTGAGATTTATTACAAGTGGATTTGAAAATGTGAACATAATAGAAATTTAGGAGAGGTCTTCAAACTTGCTGTTCAGTTTTGCTATTCTAGCTTCGTATCCCTTGTTATACTCAAGCTCGTCTGGGACCAGTGTAGCCGGGTGAATAAACCCTTGATTTCTCATTATCATAGCTCTTTCCGAAGCCCACATCCTTTGGAGATCCCAATCTGAGGTTCCAAAACCATCATGTGGACCAGTGAGGCGTCCATTATGCATACTGAATACAAGACATGACACAATTGGAATTGCATAATTCAAACTAGCGGCAGAGTTGAGCTTTACTGGCATCAATGGCATATGATGACTTCCTCTTGTATTTCCTGCAACATAGTGGGGATCATTGAAAGCGCTACCTGCTTCTTCAGTTGCAGGGAAATTTTTTTGAGTCCTTACTATAGCAATCGGATCATCTTTACCAACGTAAGTTCCTGCTATATTGTGTAACCTATCAGTTGATGCAGAAACTATCTGTTCTCCTTCAGATGATAAGATAGAGTGAACTACATATCTTCCCGGATACATCAATGCTGCTTCTAATTCTGGCTTGTCTTCCCATAGTTTTAATCCTGCAACTTTCCCTGTCATAACATCCATTATCCTAAATTTAACGCCTTCAGCTAATTTTTCATTAATCAACAGGCCCGTACTACTTCTGGCGTCCACAAACATTCTCCAGAGTGGGAAATTAAAGGCACCCGGTTCTGTTTTATCAGCAGCAAAAATACAAAAAACTTCACTTGGTCTTTCTTCAATATCTATCTCAGCTACTCCTGGACCCATACCTCTTACGTTTCCAGAAAAGGCATCTTTCAACAAATCTTGTCCTGCCCCATATAACCCCTGTTCCTTTGCAACTTTGGTGCCCTCTGTGAAAGCATCCCATGCCATTTTATGAATTTCCTTGTTATCTGCGCCCCTCGTGTGTGTCATAATAATGTGTATATCATCACCAGTATACCCAATGTAGTAATCCAGTAATAACTTTGAATTCTCTTTTACCACCTTGTTAACCGCATCTACCAATTCATCGCTGGGTTTAGTATGACCACCAATTGCTCCAATATCCGCTTTTATAGCAGAAAGTGTAACTTTCATATTCCGTAGACTATTAAATAGATGGAGTTTAAAATTCTTATGATTGA
>DATFEX010000116.1:0-5488 GCA_035250685.1 Nitrososphaeraceae archaeon
AAAAATACCACAGTTGGTTAAGAAATTTGGCACTATAGATGTATTGGTTAACGTAGTAGGGGGTTATTTGGGCGGTAAAAGCACCAATGACCTTAGTGAAACAGAATGGGATAAAATGATGAATCTGAATTTAAAGTCAGCATTTCTAATAAGCAAGCATGTAATCCCAGTGATGGTATCGGGAAATGGAGGTAACATAGTCCATATATCCTCCAGGACTGGACAAAAATCAGATGGAGGGGATTCAGCGTACGCAGCATCAAAAGCAGGATTGATACGCTTTGTAGAATCGGCGGCCCAAGAATTCAAGGATTCTGGGATTAATATCAATTGCATCTTGCCCACTACGATAGACACTGATGCGAATCGCAAGGCAATGCCAAATGCGGATTTCAGCAAGTGGTTATCAACAGAAGACCTTGCAAATGTAATACTATTTCTATGCTCTTCTGGTGCGCGCGTCATTAATGGATCAGCTATACCAACTTACGGATTATCATGAAATGACAAACTGAATCAGTCTTGTTTTTATTCAATCAATATTTAGACTAGAGTTTGAACCCATTAAGGTTTTATTCTCCAAAGTAATGATAAGACAAGCCTCTAAACACATTCAGCTGGAAAGTTGGGATAGCTCTTTACAATCTATCCCCCAGTTGAAATTTATCAAATTCTATTGATGTCCATTATTCAGATATAATGAAAATGAACTTTCAGAATTACGTTGTATATCACGCTAAACTCTTGTTCTCATTTTGGAAATAACTGGTAAGCTCGTCAAGATTCATAACTAATCCATAGTAATTGCGAATATTGTCAAGTGTCGAGTTATAATGAGCATGATTATTTGATGCCGTCGCATCTGAAATCATTACAATGTCGTAGCCATGATTGAATGCATCGCGTAGCGATGATTCTACGCATATGGACGTATCAATTCCTGAAAAAATTAAAGAATCTATTCCCAAACTTTGTAACCAGACCTCGAATTCAGTATCTTGAAAAACAGAGTCTCTCCTCTTTATTACAACATGATCATCTGCGCTAGGTTTCAACTCATCTACAATTTCAGCATCCCAGCTTCCTCTAATGCATATTGGTCGTCTTTTGATTCTTTCTTCTCTAGATTTTGGTAGTATTCTGTGAGATCTAGTCAAGAGATCAATTCCTGATTCTTCCCTCACTGCTTGAGAATAGAAAATTGGTATCTTGACTCCTCTGCAAAATTCTATAAGACGTTTAAGCGTTGGGACTACGTCGGCATATGTTGAAACGTTTATTCCCATTAAATCATAAGATCCACCCTTGCTAACAAAACCGTTTTGCATATCGACTACTAATAAGGCCGGGTGGATATGGTGATTTCGAATTTTCACAAGCTAGAATTCTCTAGGGGATTATAATATTATTCGATTCGATTTTGGTATAGCTAGTTAACTTGAATTTTAAACTCTTTGGATCTGGCAGTCTGCATTACATAATCACTTAATTTCAATCAAGAATTTGAGATACCTATCTATACGCTACCATTAACCTGCTATCTGTAATTTGACTGAAGACTCTGTAAGTTCAAATGTACTGTCCAAGTCAAGCGTGTTTTTTAATGTTGCTTTCAAATAGCCATGGAGAAACTGAGATCCTTTTTTTCCAAGTCGATGTCTGATAACTATGATCCGGTTATCACTTTGGTTAGTTTCGTCATATGTACCAAGAAATCCATATCGACAAATTATTTTTTCAATGTACTCTAATACTGTTTCAAAGCTTAACGTCTTTTTCCAGAAAAGTATCGTGTCCCGGGGAATCATTTCACCTGCTGTTATGCCGAGGCCATAAATGTCATCATCAGGATACGAATCAAAAAGAGATTTGAGCAACTCCCTATTTACAACAACCAAGTCTATCTTGGAGAGAAAACGAGTAAATTCTGAATATCTCTTGAGAATCATATTGACCAGTGCATTAACGGACACCCCCATCCTCTCGGATTCTTCGTCAAGTACCTTTGATAATTCCGTATCTACACGGAACGACCTTGTAGTGGAATTGGGCACATTGTTATTACAATTACCTCAAAGATAAATGTGTTGGCATGTGACCAAATGTGTACATAGAACTACAATAGTCACACTAGTATACTTACTTTTTAATATTAATTTTATAAAGTAGTTTGGTTATGAGTTTTTCAATAAATCAACTTCCAAAAGAGAGAAAAATTGTACATCAGAAAAATTTTGAATGTGAAAATTGTAAGGGTGAGCGTGTTGTGTTTGATCATAGCACTGGGGAGAAAATTTGCGATAACTGCGGAGTTGTGATTTCTGTTGAAAGAGAAAATATTGATCCTTTATTGGATACCAGTGTTAACTTGAGTAACTTGAATCTGGGAACTCCATCATCTTTGGCACATCATGATAAGAATCTGTCTACTTTGATTTCTTATTCAAATGTAGACGCAGATGGTGTTGCTATAAGTGTCGATCAACGTTCGGCAATGCAAAGAATGAGAAGATGGAATAAGATATCTAATAACAATAGGAGTTATCACAGAAATCTAAAGAATGCTTTTGCTATTCTTATAAGAATTAAGGATAAACTCTCCTTAAGTGAGACCATAGTTGAAAAATCTGCATATTACTACAGAAAGATACTTGATCAGAATCTGATAAAGGGCAGATCCATAAAGGGATTCGTGGTCGCCTGTGTATATGTGTCGTGCAGAGAAATGAATATACCTCGAACTATAGAAGAAATTGCGGATATTTCAAATGCAGACAAGATATTTGCAGGAAAGTGCTATAGACTATTAGTAAGAAGACTCAAGATTCGACTTCCGTCGATAGATTCGACATCACATTTGGCCAGGATTGCCAATAACGCAGGCATTAGCGAAAGAACACTCAGACATGCGATCCAAATGATGGTGCAGGTAAAAGACGATCCTATCTCTTTTGGAAAAGATCCATGTGCAATAGCCGTGGCAGTATTGTATGGAGCATGTCTAGATAAGGGTGAAAAAACAAGTCAATCCAGGATATCATTGGCAGGAAATGTGAGTGTGGTTACACTAAGGAAAAGATTTTTGGATATTAAGAAAATTTTTCCTGAAATTCCAAATGGACCCAACGACAAGTCATAGTTGACCTGTCACTCCTTAATTTTATTTTAGAGATTTCAAAGTAGTTGCTAAATAATTGTTATTCCATAATTTCGAGAATCAACATATAAAATTCCTATTGATGTTGAAAAATTCATGTCACTTTCCTCTATTCTCTTTTTAACAGTATTTTGACATTAAAGTAATATAGCTCACATAAGGAACCTAGAGGATGGCCAAGAAGGAAAAAAGACAACTTAGCATCATGATTATAGAAGATGAACAAGATATTCTTCTCCTCTACAAGGATTATCTCTTGAGTAGAGGTCATAAGGTACTTGCCACTTCAACTACTGCAAATGAAATAATGTCAGATTATGATAGAATCCGACCTGATATTGCAATTATTGATTACAAGTTACCCACTGAAAAGAATGGTCTTGACGCAGCATTACAAATTCTAGATAAATATCCATCTGCCGCTATATTGATAGTTACTGCGTATGAGACCGTAAGGAAAGAGATCGCAAAGACTTCTCTCTTTAACAATAAGCGAGTTGAGATCCTCATAAAACCATTAAGACTCGCACAACTTGAAAGTTCCATTATCAACATTGTTAACAAGTAGAAAAATATCTAGTTTTATTGTCTTGCAATGCAAAAAAAATGATTGAGGATTCAGGCCTTCTTTATTATCCTGTTAGTTAATAGATATTCCTCGTCTGAAGAATCGATATAGTTCATAGATTTCCCAAAAACATTTTCGAATATCCTGTCTAAATACATTTGGATGTGGGGTAAAGTCAGCCATAAATCCTTGTTTCCATATTTGAAACCATATCGTTGTGAACTGCCTAGGATTTCTCTCTTTTCCAGCTTCCGTAAATATCCTAAAGAAACTCTACTCTCATCAAAATTATTTTCTCTTGCTATTTGATCGATCATAAAGTGAATCCCTGATCCATGCTGCGCGGCAGACTTATTTCTATATGCGATATCCTTAGGTATACCCAATCTATCGGCCAATAACCTATGAACCCGCTTTCCAAGCTTATCGTCAGGTCCGGTTACATTGAGTCTAGGATTTATATCAAAAGCAGTTTTGATGACTTGTTTATCCAAATAAGGTTCCCTCATTTCAATACCGTGAGCCATGGTTGTTTTATCTTCTCTTTCTAGTGTTTCTTTATAGAGTAAAAATAGATCCTCCCTCATATGATTTCTGAGAGACGAATATCCCTCACTTGCTACTATTTTAGGATACCAAGAATACCCTCCAAATATTTCGTCTACCCCTTGCCCAGAGAATACTACTTTAACATGATCCTTTCTTGCCAAGGCCATTGCAGAATATATCGGTAAAGCAACCTCAACTTGTAATGCATCACTATCTTCAATTGCATGAATGATCCTTGGTAACATCTCTTCAGTACTTTTTTTGGTAATAACATTAACTTCGAGTGGCAGATCTAGTTCCTTTGCTACTTTATCTGCGAATAAAATATCGGACGAATCAGGGGTTCCCGCATTGTAGCAAGTAACTTCCTTTACCATGTCTTTAGCCAACCATGCCACAAGAACACTGTCAATTCCTCCTGAAAATATTATCCCTATTTTATCAAGTCCCTCAGTGCGTTTTTTCATAGCAGCCATTAAGGATCTTTTATACGCCTTAAGCGCGTCTTCAAGAGAATTATATTTGAAATTTGACTTGTTAGCATCTAATGAGCGCGGGGGTTCTGCAATTCTATATTCCCTTAAATTCCCCTTATTGCTTATTATTACCGCATGACCCGGCATTACTCTCTTCACAGATTTGTTATCTCCTAAAAGCCATATTGCTTTCTGCTCAGAAGCAAAGGTAACTTGTTCAGGATCCTCACTATAGTAAAGTTGCCTAACCCCTAATAAATCTCTGACAAGAGCAATATCGCCGGTCTTGTGGTCTTTTATTGCAATACTATAAACTCCGTCTAATACTTTTGCCATTTTTGTCAAAGCCTCCAGTAATGTTGCTGACCGAACTAATTCTTCTTCCAAGAAATGGAGTATTACTTCACTATCTGAAGCACTAACAAAATGATGTGGTGATTTTAACTTGTTCTTTATTTGCTTGTAATTATAAATTTCACCATTGTGTTCTAAGGTTAATCTTCCATCACAACTTGTAAATGGCTGTCTTCCTAACTGACCACCTACTATTGCGAGCCTTACGTGACCTAATCCAAACCTTCCATCGTTATAAGGTGAAGCAAAATCTGAAGGTTCCAATGAATTTATTTTATTCTGTCCAACTTGAATCGCAACACCATCAGGACCTCTATTGTGCATGCAAGATAACATGAGAATAAGATCCTCAGTTACACCTGCATTGTTTTTATTCAGAATACC
>DATFEX010000117.1:0-3028 GCA_035250685.1 Nitrososphaeraceae archaeon
TCTGCAAATTGCTCTGATTCCTTCTTTAATCTTTCAATATCTTCTTTAGAAAGTTTAGTATTTGCGGAAATCGTTATTTTAGATTCCTTCGAAGTAGCAAGGTCTTTTGCCGTGACATTGAGAATGCCATTTGCATCAATATCAAAAGTAACTTCCACCTGTGGAATTCCTCTTGGTGCAGGCGGAATTCCTGATAAGTTGAACATTCCCAAGGAAACACAATCAGCTGCCATTGATCGTTCACCCTGAACTACGTGTACTGTTACTGCGTTTTGATAGTCTGCAGCAGTAGTAAAGACTTTACTTTTCTTTGTAGGAATAGTAGTATTTCTTTCTATAAGCGGTTCCTTCAAGCCTCCTAATACTTCCACACCTAAAGTTAATGGAGTTACATCAACTAAAAGTATGTCTGTTGTTACATCTCCCGCAATGATTGCTCCTTGAACGGCTGCACCCATTGCTACAGCTTCCATCGGATCAATGCCCCTTTCTGGCTCCTTTGACATTACGCTTGATATGAATTGTCTAACAATCGGCATACGAGTTGGCCCTCCAATTAAAATAATTTTTTCAATATCTGTTGGGTTTAACTTTGCATCTTCAATTGCTTGCAACATCGGAGCTTTACATTTTTCAATTATTGGTCTCAATAATTCTTCTAGCTTTGATCTTGATAGTGTCAAGACCAAGTTTTTTGGACCAGATGACGAATCGTAAGACAAGAATGGTAAATTTATTTCAGTGCTCATTACATTAGATAATTCAATTTTTGCCTTTTCGGCCGCTTCCTTAATTCTCATCATCGCAGCCTTATCATTACGAATATCAATGGAAGTTTGGTTCTTAAATTCTTGAATAATATACTCCACCACGGAATTATCCATATCCGTACCACCAAGCTGAGTATCACCAGAAGTACTCTTTACCTGAAATACGCCACCGCCCATTTCCATAATGGTAACATCCAGAGTTCCTCCACCGAGATCAAAAACCATTATCTTCAAATCTTTGTTTACTTTATCCAGGCCATATGCTAGCGAAGCAGCGGTAGGTTCATTGATAATTCTGACAACTTCCAGACCGGCGATTTCTCCAGCATCTTTTGTTGCCTGTCGTTGATTATCATTAAAATAAGCGGGGACCGTTATCACCGCTTTGTCTACAGTTTCACCAATAAATGCTTCGGAATCTCTTTTAATTTTCTGCAAAATAAATGATGAAATCTGCTGTGGCGTATACTCCTTGTCATAGACTTTAAATTTAAAATCAGTACCCATCTTGCGCTTTGCAGCTATGACTGTCCCTTCAGGGTTTGTTACCATCTGCCTTCGTGCAGGCTCGCCAACTAGCAACTGGCCATCTTTAGTGAAGGCGACATATGACGGAAAGGCTTTTCCACCCACCGAAGTTCCTTCAGCGGCTTGGATTATTGTAGGCTTTCCACCGATCATCACAGATGCTGCAGAATTACTTGTTCCAAGGTCTATCCCAATAATTTTACCCATAATCTCTACTCACTACTCCTTATCTCTTTCATTGATATCTTTATTTGTAACTGTTCGTTTGGATAAAATGACGGAAGAAGGTCTTAAAACTTTATTGTTTAGCAGATATCCCTTCCTTACTACTTCCACTATTGTATTATCGGGTGCCAGATCATTAGTTACAAATCCAATAGCATCATGTACGTTTGGATCAAATGGTGTGTTCATGGTTTCTATTTCTACCATACCCTCATCTTTCATGAAACTTTCAAAATTAGTCATTATTCCTTGGATTCCACCAATTACAGTTGAATCATATTGGCCATTTTTTAAAGTTTCAAGTGCTAACACACAATCATCATAAATTTTTATGATTTTTATGAAGAGTTGACCCCTATTTTCTTCGATCTTTGATTCCATCTGTTTCTGCATTTGTTTGCGATAGTTATCAAAATCTGCCATAAGGTACCTAAGTTTTGACAAATTCTTATCAGATACCTCTCTTTCCTTTTGGAGTTCAGCATTCAAGAATTCTATTTCTCTACTCAATTCTCCACTGTCATTAACTTCGGAATTCTCTCCTTCCTCAACTACCGTGCCATGAGTGTCATTATCAAATACTTCACCGTCATTAACTTGAGAATTTTCTTCATTACTATCATTTGCTTTTTCGGACAAGCTCTGAAATATTTTGACCTATCTCGCATAATTAGATATCGGCAGGGAAATCCACGAATCAAAAAACATAATAAGCCAAAACATGGTCTCTTGTTAACATAAAGTAAATTGGAAGACGAAGAATTAAGAATCATTAACGAAAAAAGAATGAAGAAGTTACAACAGATAATAAATGAAAAGGAACTCTTAAAAAATATTAAAGAACCGATTGATCTTGACGACTCCAATTTTACTCAGACTATCAACAAGTTTCCACTACTTCTAGTTGATTTTTGGGCTCCTTGGTGCGGACCTTGCAGAATGATGTCTCCTGTAATCGATCAAGTTGGTAAAGAGTACATAGGCAAATTAGTTGTAGGTAAAGTAAATGTTGATGAAAACCCAAATATTTCAAGTCAATTTGGAATATCCAGCATACCAACATTGATTCTATTCAAGAGCGGTCAGGCCGTAAATAATATCATTGGATCCGTATCGAAAAATAGGATAGAAGAAATGGTGAGAACGCATCTTGAATAAAATTACTTTTTAGAATTTAATTTGGAATTTAATTTGGCTTTTGTTTCTATTTTTAGTAATTATTAAATCAGTAAGACGTAGTTTCAAATGTAATGGTATTCCTATTTGGTATCAATAATCTTTTTCTACACTTCACATTCGGCTCAATATCAGATATCAATATTGAATAACTGTGGAGCATATATCGATCCTTCCCTCACTCTCTTTACTCTTGCTACGGATAGATAGTGCGGCCATATGGTAATCATGATAGAGCCTTCTGGAACCCCCTCTGGAGATTCAATGATTATGATATCATTGGGATTAACACCGTGTTCATTTAACACGACTTTGCTCCTTTCCACAAG
>DATFEX010000118.1:0-8148 GCA_035250685.1 Nitrososphaeraceae archaeon
AGCAAAATCTGAAGGTTCCAATGAATTTATTTTATTCTGTCCAACTTGAATCGCAACACCATCAGGACCTCTATTGTGCATGCAAGATAACATGAGAATAAGATCCTCAGTTACACCTGCATTGTTTTTATTCAGAATACCCGCTATTCCACACATTTTTTTCTCCAACTAACGTTCAAACGTATATGATAATCCAAAAGGGTTCTCTCACTTACTATTCTTCAACATGACTTATCAGTGTTACGTCGCGTTTTCGTTTGGTTCGTACTTTCATATAGATAATAAACTAAATGCCAAATATTAATCATTACCAAGGTATATGATAGATCATAATAATTTATATAATAGTCTTTTTGGTAAGCATCATTTTAAAATTATAGTCACTGCAGCACGCATAGTCAAATATTTTCTCTAATAATTATATCATGTATAAGAACAGTTTGTTGAATTTAGTATCTTAACACGTAATCTCTTCAAAAATCTTATTATGCAAAATAAATGATAAAAATCTGGTCGCTTATCTAGGAACATGAATCTTCCTATATGCCGTTCAAACATCAAGTATTGAATATTTTGTTATTTTTTTGCGGAATTGTAAATGAGAAGGGCAACGTAGTAGTCAATTTGAAGGTTTTCAGCCAAGCTGCTCACCTTTGTATTCAAGATCTTATCTCTGGTATACCCTCGCATTACTAACATCTCCTTAATTCCTTCTGCAATTGGTAAATCATAAACATCTGGCTTTTGCTTACTATCCAGTAATGATTGGACCACGGTTCTGAATGCACAATAAAATATATATAGATGTTACAATGGAAAAAATTCGCTTATCAATAAAATTTGACATTTGCAATCCATTTTATGGCTTTCAGTAATGTTTAAGGATGATGTGAGCGATTAAAATTTAATGCGTAGAGTATATTTCGGTCACTCTGATAGTACTGAAGATATTTTCTCTACTCCTGATGATGATGGTGATATGAATAGCAAGTCCTCTCAACCCATTAGATTTAGTCACTTGATTGCATTTAATGTCAAAGAAAATGATACCGTAATTTCTGGAATATTGACGATAGACTTTGACTACTATTCGTCTGATGGTAGCATTAAGTATCGTGATATGCGTTACAGCGATCCTCGATTAATAAAGCATATTGAAGGGAATCCTCGAGTAATGAAAAATATCGATTCATATCTCAGAAAAAATCTGCTCGAAGCTGAATACGGTTTTAGATTGCTGTCATAATTGAATGACCCTTCACATAATCCAAATCAAAAATAAATTATTTAACGTATTTTTTCACAATTCGGACCAAGTCGTTCATCCCGATGGGTTTATTAAAAAATTCATCAGTCTTGATCTCTGAAAGATTATTCCCTTCTATTTCAAATGCCGTCATTAATATTACATTAACATCAGAATCAATTTCTCTGATCTGAGAGACAAATTCAACTCCTGACATTTGGCTCATTCTTACATCTGATATTACGAGTCGGTAATCATCATGATTTTGTTTAAAGTCGTCGAGCGCCTCTTTGGGATTTGTAAATGGCCGAACGCTTATACCATGTAGCATCAAAATTTCTGAGAACAAGCCTATGATGTCGATTTCATCGTCCACTATCATTACGAGATTACGCTTCAACATGACTATATGCGACATCCGCGCATAAATAATTTCTCTAAGTGGAGAACAATTTTCGGCCAGGTTCTGATTAGTGACATTAATCGAGTAATACATCAATTAATAAAAGAAAAGAAATTCAACTGCTATCATGGAATTGAAACTCTATTTCTTGCTTTTCATATCCACCGGAAGTGCAAAAGTAAAGGTTGCACCTTTGCCATCTTTATTATTATAGGCCCATATCTTTCCTCCATGGCTATCGACAATACTTTTCGAAATATAAAGGCCCAAACCAGTTCCAGATATTGATCTTGTTGCAAATTTTTCAAACAATCTAGGCATCATATCTGGATTAATTCCTGTTCCGGTATCCTTTATTTCTACTACGACAGCCTCTTTGTCCGAATCATCTATTTTTCCATTATTATCTTCATTGCCTCTGTAAGCTGTTATCATGATGTTCCCATTATTTGTAAAGTTGATTGCATTTGACAGTAGATTGTCTATGACCTGTTGTAATCTTGCTTCATCTGCGTATATTGTATTAGTAACGTTATCTCTGGATTCAAAAGATATTTTTACATCTTTTTCCAGTGCCTCTTTTTCGTGATCTTCAATTACCCGATTTATAGTTTGGTCCAAATCAAAGTATGACTTGGTCAGCTGAAAATTCTTTCCTTCAATTCTGGATACATCAAGTACATCTTCAGTTAATTTTTCCAGTCTCTTGGCATTTCTTATTATTTTGTCAAAGTACTGATCAAAATTCTTGAGATTTTTATAGATCATCTCCGAATAAGCTAAGACTGACTGGATTGGAGTCCTAAACTCATGTGCAGCTATGTCTATGAATTCCTTTTGAAGTTTGTCATGATATGTCAATTTCTTTGTTGTTTCTTGTAGCTCCTTAGTCTGTATGTATACAACTTTTCTTAATCCCTTGTTCCAATAAGTTATCACAAAAAAAATTCCAAGAGCACTTGCCGCAATAATTGTCATGGCCATAATGGCAAAATTTCTTTGCTGAGCTACCAGCTCATCTAATGATGATGCTAAGGTGTGAGGTAGAATCAACAAAATGGTAAAATAATGTACGCCATTTGATACGACTGGAGCATATGATACTGTAAACTCTTTTCCATTCATAGTTGTATCAGATGAACCAATTCTTGGGCTTTGTAGTACTGATCTGAAGATACTTATTATGTTTTTTTCACGAATGTCCTCGTTAATGGATGACTCTATTTCTGGGTCAAATTTTTTGTTAAATACGTTTATGCCATCAAAGTTGGGATTTCCAGTGTGAATCATCATGCCACTTGAATCAACAAGGGAGAGATTTGCCGAAACCATGGGAGGGACCTGACTTTGAAGAGAACTGTTTAGAGTTTCAGAGCTGATACCAGCTAAAATTGCGCCCCTAAATTCGTTGGTAGTGTTTTGAGAAGTTCGATTCTGAGTATCAATTATAGGGTATAGAATCAATATGCCAGATTGACCGTCTGTCAATTCTATTCTATTACTATAAGCAGGAACATGTGTATCCTTAATTTTCTCAAAGTATATTTGAGCTGCAGTAGAAAACTCATTGATTTTTTCTCCGGAACTATCATTCAAATTTGAGCTTGACCAAATATGCGTTCCATTGCTGTCTACCCAACTGTAAAAATCCACAAAGTTATTGGTAGTTTTTTGAGCGGATTTCAATAGAATTTTCCCTAACTCGAAACGTTGGTCAACTAATTCTTGAGAGGAGGAAAGCATTTGTAAATTTGCGCTTACCAAGTCAAGCTTGTTCTTGAGTATTTGACTAAGGTCCGATACCTTGATTAGCGCTGTGCTCTGAATAGATTCTACTGCAAGATGCTGGACTTCAGAAGAATTTCTCATATAATATTGATATGTGAGAATGGAAAACAATACTCCTGCTGCGACAATTGCAGAAATCATTAATACAATTCTTGCTCCCAATATTCGTTGAGACAACTATGAAGTAGATATATTCGGGAGCTTAAATATATTGTATGATATCAATATTGGTACACGAGCATTAAAGTTATAAGTCTTTTATATAATTCTGATGACTTAAAGGTATGGTCAGATGTGCATTATGTGGCAGAGAAATTAGTGATCCCACAAAGTGTATCGTTTATGAAGAGTATAATTTTGAAAAAGTATCATGCCTTTACATTTTCAAAAAGCTCAGCTATATTTACGATACTGCAATTGTTGACATTATAGAGTCATGATACCTGAAATATAGTGGATTGTATATAACGATTTTCGGAGTGCTGCCAATATCAGCATTTAAAGATTGAATGTTACCAATTTTAATATTGTTAAAATTTCAATTTGTCCATCATAAAATGGTTTTTATCCGGATTATTCGTGCTACCATCACCAGACAAAAAATAGATGTCAAATATTGTATGATAGTCTATGCCATGTCTTAAGACTGAAATTTGGGCTAAATTATGTGATTTTTTAAATATCATGTCAACGTATTAATTAATGAACTTATTTGAGTAATCGTAAAAATTCGAGCGATAGTGATGCTGGAACTGGTCTTAAAGTTGGTGAGGCAGAGCAATCCGATGTCGGAAGGAAAATTGCAAGGGTAGATCCGAAAGTTGCAAGGCAATTGGGTTTGTCTGCAGGAGATGCGCTGGAAATCTCATCATTGGGCAAGAAAACAACCGTTCTTCACTGGCCTGCAAGAGAAAATGATTCTGGAAAAGGTCTTGTGAGAATAGATGGTTATCTTCGTAATAAGCTGGATGTAGGAATTAATGATTCAGTTGAAATAAGAAAGGTTCAATCAAAGAGTGCAGAAAAGGTTACACTGGCTCCAACAGAGCCTCTTAGAATTGTGGGAGCAGAGGGTTACCTACAAGAATATCTTTTAGGTAGTCTCTTAAGTACGGGTGATATTTTTCCATTGACGATTATGGGACAAAGAGTAGATCTTGTTGTCATCTCTACCAATCCCTCTGGTCCTGTTTTAATGGAAGACTCCACTGAAGTCACAGTCTCTGAAGAAAGCGAAAAAGCAATCCAAATTGCAAAAGGAGGAGATACTTCTTCAATTTCATATGAGGACATTGGAGGCATTAAAAATGAAGTATCTCGCTTAAGAGAAATGATTGAACTACCGCTAAGACACCCAGAACTTTTCAAGAGACTTGGTGTTGAAGCCCCAAAAGGAGTATTATTGCATGGACCACCCGGAACCGGTAAGACACTACTGGCAAAAGCTGTAGCTCATGAAACTAACGCGAACTTTTACACTATTGGGGGTCCTGAAATTATGAGCAAGTTCTACGGAGAATCAGAAGAGAGACTACGTGAAGTTTTCAAGAAGGCTGAGGAAAATGCGCCTGCAATTATATTTATTGATGAAATTGATTCAATTGCTCCCAAAAGAGAAGAGGTTTCAGGTGAAGTAGAAAGAAGGGTTGTTGCTCAACTTTTATCTTTGATGGATGGGATGTCGTCTAGGGGTAAAGTGGTTGTAATTGGAGCAACTAACAGAATAAACGCAATTGATCCTGCACTTAGGAGACCTGGTAGATTTGACAGAGAAATTGAAATTGGTGTGCCTGATAGAGAGGGCAGGTTGGAAATTTTGCAGATACACACAAGAGGAATGCCACTTGAAAAAGATGTAGACCTTGGTGTGATTGCTAATATGTCTCATGGATTTGTTGGAGCGGATTTGCAATCAGTCGCAAAAGAAGCAGGAATTAGGGCCCTTAGAAGAGTATTGCCTGAAATTGATCTTACTACAGAGAACATTCCATCTGAAATTCTAAAGAAAATTGTAGTCACGATGGACGATTTCCTAAGTGTAATAAAGGAAATAGAACCATCCGCCTTGCGTGAGGTTTTCGTAGAAGTTCCTGACGTAAAATGGGACGACATTGGTGGGCTTGGGGACATAAAACAAGAACTACAAGAAGCAGTTGAATGGCCACTGAAGTACCATGGATTATTTGTACACTCTGATGCGACTCCCCCGAAAGGAATTCTATTGTACGGCCCTCCTGGAACCGGAAAGACTCTGATGGCAAAAGCGGCCGCCCATGAGAGTGAGGCTAATTTCATTAGCATTAAAGGTCCGGAACTACTTTCAAAATGGGTTGGAGAATCCGAGAAGGGGGTACGTGAAGTTTTTAGAAAAGCAAGACAAGCGGCGCCTTGTATAGTGTTTTTTGATGAAATAGATGCAATAGCCCCTACTAGAGGCTCTCTTGGAAGTGATTCTCATGTAACTGAGAGAGTAATAAGTCAACTGCTAACAGAACTAGATGGTCTAGAAGTGTTATCAAATGTAATAATCATTGCTGCCACCAACAGGCCTGACATAATGGATGCTGCACTATTGCGGCCCGGGCGATTTGATAGATTACTATATGTGCCACCACCCGATAAAGAGGCAAGAATTCAGATACTTAAAATACACACATCAAAGAAACCATTGGCAGAGGACGTCAAGATAGATATTCTTGCAAATCAAACAGAAGGATACACGGGCGCTGACATTGCCGCACTTGCATCAGCTGCGGTTATGCTTGCGCTAAGAGAACACATCGAAAAATATCAAGATCCAAAGAAAGCAGAGTCTGCAAAAAACGAATTAAAAGTACACATGAAAAATTTTGAAGATGCTATGAAGAAGATTCGTCCGCTTTCAAAGCACGAAATAGAAACCTACAAGAATATTGCCGAACAATTTGGAAAGCCTACTCCGACAAAAGAGGTAATAGATAGAGACACTCCAATAAAATAAATGGATATGAAATTTAATATCCACTTTTTTGATCCAGGGAAATTATAGAACACTTTTGTTACCATATTGGGATCTCATCTATATTAGTTAAAGATGGGCTTCTATGCCTTTTGATCTCTTTGGTCTAAATGAAGCAACGGTCTCCATAAGGATTCTGGCTGCATGATTTGCTGTATTTTGATTTAGATCATAATCAGGACACAGTTCTACTATATCCATTCCGACAATATCTAGACTTTCACTTATTTTTTTTATCATGTATATTAAGTCTAGTGGAAATAATCCTCCAGGAGCTGGCACGGATACACCAGGGGCAACGCCAGGGTCCATACAATCCAAATCAACTGACATGTATACTTTTCTGGATCCACATTTAGTTATGATCCTCTTGATAGTAGCGTTAATACCTGATTCAATAATATCAATAGGCGTTATTATCTCCAATTTTTTTTCAGTCGCATTTTTTAGTTCTTCCTTCTCTGCAGCCCTAGTACCGATCAATATACTTTTACTGAAATTGATATAATTTGACGAGTCAGTAACAACAGATCCATAATAGTTCCTTGTGGATGAAACAAAATCAGGATGAGCGTCAAAGTAAAGCAGACATATTTTTTCGCCTTCAAAGCTATCGTTAACTGCCTTGAGGATAATGGTTGTAATGGAGTGGTCTCCACCTATAGTTATGGGAAATTTTTTGGCTGAAATAATGTCAGATATCATTTTATAAAGATCATCCCTTGATAGGTTTCCAGCATCCATGATTTTTTTATTTTCAAGTGTTCCTGACATTGGACATATGGCTATTCTTTTTCCATCTCTTTCAAAGAATTCATAATAGTTCGATGCACGTCTTAGACTATCGGGGCCCTTGCTAGCCCCCTTTCTTTTTGCATGCGACCTTGACTCATCGGGAATGCCTATTATTACAATATCGGCCTGAGCAAAGGACTGTACATTCGAATGAAATAATTTGACCACAAGTTAGGCGTAACAAGAGTTACATTTCAATGTTAATTATTCTTATTTTTCGTATTAATGCGTCTAGAGTAACCATACTTGTCGAAATAACGACTATGAAATATTGAATGATTAAGAAAAATTTGATTTTTAAAAAAATTAGAAATGGAGGGATGTTTTAGTCTACTACTCAGTTAGTGTAGAGAATCCCACTTCTGTAGAATTGGTAGTTTCTGCTTGTGGCTTGTCACTATTGATTATTTGACCTCTGATTTCTCCATCTGGATTCGCTGCAGTATGCACATTTACATACACTTCACCAGAGTCCATCGCGGTAGCCAAATCATCTAGTGTCTGACCTTGCATTGGGCCTTTGAGACTCGAGTCGCTCAAATTTCCTCTGAAAATCATTCCATATGCCGTGTCCTTATCTTTGCTTGTTGGTGTGTTAAGAAGGTCTGCAATTACTTCACCATTCTCTCCTTCCTTTGCCATGTGAATGTGAGCTGCTGACGCATTCATTATGCCTGTAACATTGATTCTGTATTTCATTGTGTCATTTGCAGGTACTGTAAATTCTGCCTCTCCAGTAGCGCTTGTCTCTACAGGAGGTACCTCATTCTGTCCGCTCAATGCTGCGTCGTATGGATACTTTGCTGCGTGTATCTGATCGACGAGTGAGACAGTAAGCAAAACAGACAGCGAGATAGCTAATCCTAGTATGCTTGCAAATAACAATTTGCTCGGATTCATCTCGTACTTTTGACCTTT
>DATFEX010000119.1:0-18318 GCA_035250685.1 Nitrososphaeraceae archaeon
ATTGTAGAAGATGTCATAGTCATTACCATGTTAGGTATCCTGCAATCGGTTGCCTTAACTGCAGCAATATCATTTGTTCAGGTAATATTATCGGTCGCAATCGTAGTAGGCTTCATTGCAGCAATCTTAATTCTAGGTTCACGATATTTGCCTCCACTTATAGATAAGCTTGCTAGAAAAACTGATTATTCCGTCCTGATCATAGTTATTTTAGGCCTTGCCTTTGGATTGTCATTCGGAGCTATTGAACTTGGATTGTCTCCCGTAATCGGCGCATTTTTGGCAGGTGTGTTGGTAGCAGAATCAAATAGCGCCGGAATAGCTCGTGTCATAACGATACCGCTTCGAGATGTATTTGCAGCTTTATTCTTTGTATCAGTGGGTGCTCTTGTAGATGTATCAAAAATACCATTATTTATCATTCCAGCTCTGATACTGATAGTAACTTCATTTGCTGCAAAAATGGTGATTGTCACACCGTTTCTAATTAAAGCAGGATATGACACAACCACTGCGGTTAGAACTGGTCTGGGCTTGTCGTCGGCTAGGGGAGAAATGTCACTAATAATTGGAAAAGGTGGTCAAGATGTTGGTGCTGTCTCTTCATATATTCTTCCTATTCTAGGAGTTGTAACAATTGTTACAACTTTCGTAACCCCTTATATACTAAAACTAGGAACAAAATTGAATATATCGTCTAATACAAGTGAAGAGAAAAAATAGATAGATGGACATTTATTGGGCAATGGTACCAGTCCACCTTTCTAACCCAAAACATAATACAATTACGAGTGATTCAAAATTCCGCTAATCCTAACAGAATGTTCGTTTGGAGGAATAAAGATATCAGTAGTAATTGTCTTTCCGTTCATGCTGATCTGTGGATCTGTCACTCCTAAATTGTCCAAAAAAATTGTAATGACTTGATTGTTATCCAATTGTGGGACGCTAAGAGTAACATTGCCTCCTGAGGGATTATAATGATCAGCATTGAATGTTATGCTATCAGTAGAATTATCATAACTGAAACTGCTTATTTTGGCAACACTCTCCAATCCATACGGCAGAAACTTTCCATTACCCAAATCAAGAGTGTTAATCGGTGCATCTGGATCAAAACCTGCACAACTAAAATAGTTTGCTTCCTTTACTATGGTATTATCTGGTTTAGCTGAAAATGGTTTTACCTCACCTGGTTTTAGTACGTGTATAATATTAGATTCAATAGAATCAATTTGAGTTCCATTTTTATCGTGAACTGAAGCATAAACGCTAATATTGTGTACCACAACACTTCCGTTATTCTTTAATGTCCCAATTAATTCCTTATTTTCCCCCACAGGAAAATTAGAGTAGCTTTGTAAAATGATATTATAGTAAGGCTCATTTGTATTGTCTGTTCTAAGCAAATAGGGATTTCCCAATATTTCATACTCAGCATCAATTTTAAATTTAAATGGAGACTCCTTTCCGGGATAAATGATTTTACTGAATGTGGTATCTTGCAAGGTAGTTTTTGAACTGTCAAGCTTTTTCTGAACATCTAAGCCAACCGTTACCTGTTCGGATGTTGTTCCAAGATTTGTCACAACACCAACAATATTCAATTTTCCGTTAGAATCAACAAATGGAGTTCCAGAAGAAATTTCCAGCCTTTCTTCTGCTTTGACAAAATTAGGGAATATTTGTCCAATACACATTATTAGGAGCATTGTAATGAGAATTGGTACTATTTGATTCACAACAGTATATTTCTAAAAGGAAAATAAATATCATTGCGAAACAGAGCAAGGTGTAACATTTTTAGACCATAATCCTAGAAATTTATCAGGAAACCTTGTCAAATGGCTTCATTGCATTTGGAATATTATCAATCAAATCCGTGGCAATCATATGCAAGCCCACCTTTTCTGCTGCGATAGCAGCTGCCACACCATTAAAATAAACAGCCATTGCAGATGCATCAAAGGATGAGTTTGTCCTTGAATATAAAGCGGCAACAAGGCCTGCAAGAACATCGCCAGTTCCTCCGACATTCATTGCTGGAGTAGTCCTTTTTATTGTTGCAATTTTTCCGCTCTCATCTGCTATAACATTCAACCAACCCTTAAGAATAATAGTAACCTTGTGTTTAGTCGCCATTTTCGAAACGATCGAAAGAATCTCTTTTTCACTGACACCTACATCTTCATTGAAAATTCTCTTAAATTCTCCAGGATGAGGAGTTATGATAGTATCAGTTTCACTAATTTCTGAGAGGACTTGTGGTATTAGTGCTGACGCATCAAGTACAAGTTTTATTCCATTTTCTCCAAGTTTCTTGACAAGGGAGGTTAGAGCCTCAGGCTTGGTTATGGTCATTCCCATACCAATAGTTGCGGTATGAGGCTTCTTTGGCAGACTTTTAATCAATCTATTTGCAGATCCAATTGTAAGTGAGCTATCTGTCATGGGTAATGCTATAACATTCGGCGAATACGATCTAATTGCGTTAACAATAATCTTTGGTACAGCAGTATAAACCAGGTCAGCTCCTGCACGTAGAGCACTAAGTGACGCAAGCAAAGGTGCTCCATGATACAAAGTACTACCTCCAATTACAAGTACTATTCCATTATCTCCCTTCTTTGAATTCTGATCCCTGGGAGTTACATGATTTTTGATATAATCCTGTGTTATAGAAAGTACTTCCGTCAATCTTTATCATGATATGTTGATATGCCTTTGTCAAAAACCTTGCTAAAAACTTGGGTTCACAATGCATAGATAGTACATGAACATCATATTGAAAGTGTTACTTGGATCCGCCAACTGATGCTATTCCGCAACAGAACCTGGAACATCATTCAATAAATGGGAACCATCTTTTAGTTTTTTTCTGGAGAGATCCAACAATGGGGATCGCAAGTCCACATTGCTTGCAGCAATTTCTTTCATCCAAATGCCATTCCTCAATATTAAACCCATATCTTTGGATAGCCAGAGAATCGCATTCAGGACAATAAGTATTTTCCAATTTATGTCCTGGCACATTACCAATGTAGACATAGTTTAATCCAATCTGTTTTGCTATTTCGCAATGTTTTTCCAATGTTAACACAGGTGTGGATTCAAATTCCATCATTTTGTAGTCAGGGTGAAATCTCAAAAAATGAATTGGAGTGTCCGGACCAAGCTCATCATATACAAATTTACATAAATGTCGTGCAGAATCCAAATTGTCACCAACTTGAGGAACAATAAGATCTGTTATCTCTACATGAATTTTGGTTTTAGACTTTATTTCCTTTAGTGTTGAAAAAATTGGTTCAGAATTTGGAATACCAATGTACTGTCTTACGAATTCTTGATTTCCACTACCTTTAAAATCAACAGTTATACAATCCAAAAATTTTGACATCATGTTCACTGACTCTGGTGTGTCATATCCATTAGAGACAAAAATATTGAAGATTCCTTTCTTGTGTGCTTCTATTCCGCAGTCTTTAGCAAATTCCATAAAAATCGAAGGTTCATTGTACGTATAGGCAATTCCCTGTGCGCCATAAAACTGAGCTTTGTCTACTACTTCAGATGGGGTCATTTCACTGCCTTCTATTTTTCTCCTCTGAGAAATATCATAGTTTTGACAGTACTTACAAAGCCAATTGCAACCCGTTGTAGCAATAGAATAAATCGAAGATCCTGGCATATAATGAATTACGGGCTTCTTTTCAATTGGATCTATATGACCTGCAATTACTTTTCCATACACGTATAACCATAACTTGTTGTTATTAACACCTCTAATTCCACAAAGACCAATTTTTCCCTCCGGGATCTCGCATTTCCTGGCGCATGCAGTACAACGAATTCTACCATTTGGAAGATCAGTGTATAATTCTGCTTCTTTACCAAATATTTCTACAGACGCCATTGTTATTACATGGGTCAAAGAACTTTATAAATCAGACTAGGTCTATAACATCAAATCAAAAATGCCTTGCATGTAGGACAATTCCATTGTGGCGTTGCTTTTTCATTTGGTTAATACCTTTATCAAGGTTAAATGTTTCCGTTATCCTGTACATTAAGCCCCATGCAATAAAGACAGAAAAACAAAGATAGCAACATAAGTTTTATATGAAGAAAATTATCCAAATTCCTATCGCTCCGATGGTGTAGGCCGGTTAAGCATTTCGCCCTCTCAAGGCGACGATCCCGGGTTCAAATCCCGGTCGGAGCACTAATACTACAAGATTCTGCAGTCCGGTAAAATCTCTTCATCTACACTTGATTTTATTCAAGAGTTATAGGGGGACTACCAATATCATCATTATCTTGTAGCAAAAAATATTGTTTAAGGAAAAATATTATCCTTGCTTAAAAATCAGAAATAAGACATCAAGAGGTCTGACAATGATCTTGAGTTGTTTGTTTTTTTCCTGACTATAATCGAATGACCTTCTCTAATATGATAATAGTAATGGAGTTTGGATAACTCGTCAATGCTGGCTTCGGAGAAAAAGTCTTCATTATATCTAGCCAAAATTATCTTGCAATCTTGACAATAGATTTCTTTGAACGGCACTGTCTGCATTTAACATCTTTCCTAACTTGTTTATTAACTATTTTCTTTCCTTTAGGGTTAAAGTTGTCTCCTGTTTCTTGTTCTTGTTCTCGTTGAATTTCATATTCGTGAGTTTGTAATAGATAACTTCTCCACGTCTTTCAACGACAGCAGCAATCGCATTTTTTCCCATTGTTTCAATTTCACGTACATTTTTTGAAAGATCACCGACCTTTACGTTTATACCTTCATTAATGCAAAATACTACGAATCTCGCACGTTTCTTTTCATAGCCTCCTCTCTCGTATACTCTAAAATCTGCACCAAATCCAAATCCTTCTTTTACTACATATCCCCTACTTCTTAAATCCCTGTAGACAAGAAATTTAGTAACTATTTCTTTATCGTATTTTAAAGCCTGTTTTAGTAAACTGCCAAAATTATCAATACTACCGTTTGTAATGACTAGTTTGTTGAGGTAAAGTAGATAGAGTGCTTCGTAAGTCTCTAGAAAATAATCTTTGTCTTCTTTATCTCCATATCCCTTATTTCGAAGCTGATCTTGAGATCTTGTGTCAACGATCTTTATCAAACCCTTTTTGGTCAGTAATCCCTCAACGACGTTTTGGAATTCACTGTTTTGATCTGCTTCTGAAGACATAACGATTAAATCACTCTGAAAGAGGGATTTAAGTATTAAAACAAGCGATGAATAATGAAAGGTGTTAATTATCGAGAAACAAGGGGAATGCCGTATGTTAGGAGAGAGTATATTTCTGGAAAACCTCAGTTAAAAATTGCAAGGTTTTCATCGGGCCAATCCAAACAGGATTATGATTACAAACTTGAACTAATTGTTAGTGAAAAAATCCAGATTAGACATAACGCACTAGAAGCTGCAAGGCTTGCGGCCAACAAGTCAATGGCTCAGGCTGGTGATTTGAGTTTCTTTTCTCGACTTACAGTTTATCCTCATCTAGTTTTACGTGAAAATAAGATGATTGCAACTGCTGGAGCAGATAGACTGCAGGAAGGAATGAGAAGAGCATTTGGTAAGGCTACTGGTCTTGCTGCGAGGGTAAAGCCAGAACAATCAATATTTGAGGCATATGTTACAAAGGGAAATTTAGAACTTGCCAAACGTGGCTTTAAAGTTGCATCAAGTAAATTAGGTTGTCCAACAAGTGTAAGAGTAACTGAACTAAGCGACAAATCCAAAAAAGAATAACCAATACTAAATTTACAGGATATCCGTAAATGTGATATTACAAGATTAAATGGCTTCAATTGACTCTAGAGTTCCTGACTTTGGTAAATGTTCTAACATTAGCTCCTGTTGGTCGGACACTTCAATAGGGAAAAGCAATTATATCCTTTAAGAGAAGTAGTAATATGGCAAGTATGAAAAAAGACTTTATTGTTGCACGCATAGAAGCTGCACAGGATGGAAGTCCATATGTATATGTTGGTTTTAGTGATCCTAACGATTACAAAAGTGACAAACCAATGAATCCATTTGGCTCAAACGTTATGGCATTCTCGTCTCCAGAAGATATGATGAAGAATCTCCCAAAGGCAATGGGAAATATTTCAAGAATGATGACTGGGGGAGGCGGTAGTGATTCTCCAACATTTAAGATAAGTGTCAGAGAGTATGAAGATATAGGAATAAGAGTGGGGGACAAGGTCACAATTGAAATCCGAAAAGCAGACAATAATCTTTACACATGATCTAGATAAAAGATAGCATAATATTTTTGCACCCTTGAGAGCAGGGAGAAAAGTTTATCCTACTATCATTTAAGATTCTTAATTGTAAATACTTGCTCAGATCCATATCAGACCTTGATGATATTCAATATTACGGAAAGAAAGTTCTAGTTAGAGTTGACTTTAACGTATCTGTTAACAACGGTTCAGTTGCTGAAGACTATAGAATAAGAAGTGCAATTCCAACGATTGAATATCTTGTAAAAAGAGGGGCTAAGGTAATCCTAGCTTCGCATTTAGGTAGACCTACAGTACGGGATAAAAACAATTCTCTTGCCCCCGTAGCTACGAGATTGAAGGAAATACTCAACAGAAAGGTGGACTTTGTAGAAGATTGCATAGGCACTCAAGTAATTAGCAAGATAGAAAAACTTGGACTTGGGAACATATTGCTTTTGGAGAACTTGAGATATTATGCTGAAGAGCAAAACAACGATCCTGAGTTTTCAAATTCGATATCATCCTTGGCGGATATATACGTGAATGATGCGTTTAGTACCTCTCATAGAAAACACGCTTCTACCTATGGAGCTGTAAGAAATTTTGATAACCGTTTAGCTGGCTTTAGTCTAAAAAAAGAGATAGAATATTTGTCCATGATAAGATACAACCCAAGAAAGCCATTTACGTTGGTAGTAGGCGGCTCCAAGATAAAGGATAAAATTGGCGCTCTGGAAAATTTACTTCCAAAGGCAGACAAATTACTGGTAGGAGGGGGTGCGGCCTATACATTTCTTAAGGCAAAGGGATTTAACATTGGTAATTCGTTATTCGATGAGGAACATTTTGACTGGGTGAAGAACGCACTTTCTTCGTATGGTGAGAAGATATTACTTCCAGTAGATCATGTTGTTTCTTCTGAAGAGAACTCATTTTCTACGGTAACTGGCGATATCCCAAATGGGATGAGTGGATTTGATATCGGTATCGAAACTTCTAGGATTTATTCTTCAGAAATAGGTGGAAATGGATTTGGTACTATTTTTTGGAATGGACCTATGGGCCTGTTTGAAGTTGGACATTTTGCAGGCGGTACAATGAATGTTGCCAAGAGTATGGCTCTTGCATTTTGGAGGGGAGCGATGACACTTGTAGGTGGTGGCGACACAATTGCAGCCCTGAAAAAATCCGGTGTATCGGAAAATGAAGTGAGCCATCTGTCTACAGGAGGGGGGGCGACCTTGAGATTTTTGGCTGGGGACAAAATGCCGGGGATTGAAGCCCTTGAACAGGCGAACTAGGTTACGAAATATTTACTTTTATTGAATCCATGTATGATACTTCCTCATTTTCTGCTCCAATCATTATTGTATAATCTCCAATTGGAAGATCTTCTGAGGGAGTAACTAAAAATGTAATATCCTTTGTTTCCCCTGAATTCATTGAAAATGATTCCTGACTAAATGAGAATGTTGAATTGCCAAAGCTTCCAGTTTTGGCGAATGTAGATGATGCTATCATCTTGAGATTTGCCTGTTCTTTAGCCGATATGACAAGTGGAACTTGAATAGTTTCGCCTTTCTTTGCAGTATACTCTGTAGCGCTAATGTCTACAACAAATGGGAGAGCTTTTGATCCATCTAACATGCCCAGTTTATTTTCTGTCCATTCTGAGAACCATATTTGGTTATTTTTTCCTATCGAAAACTGAACAGCATTGGAAATCCCAGGAGGCCACAACTTATTTTGTGTGGGTATCCAATATTCAACAAGGGTATTATCCGTAGTATTGAATCTTGCAATCTTATTACCAATATGTTCGTTGAACCATACATTTCCTGTTGGATCCATCTTTATCCAGTAGGGTAGCGTGGTGCCGAAACTATTTGGGCCACTAGCAGAGTTGCTAAAGAGTGGCGAGGTACTATATTCAGTAACTTTGCCATCCGTTGCGTTAACCATAAAGAATATGCTGGTGCTATGATCGGTAACCCAAGGATTCCCCTTTTCATCAATAGCGATACCTACGGGCGAATTAAGGTGTGGCGGAAGATCATAGGGAGTAAATGTTTTTGAGCCTAAATCAAATTTGAATAATTGACCTTTAACAGCAAAGGAGAGTATGGAAATCCACAGGACATTCCTCTCCCTGTCTACTTCGATTGAACCAGTGCTGACAAGATATGGGTCTATTCCTTTGAAAGAAGATAATGGGAGAGAAATATTTGATATGCCTTCAGTAGAATTGTTTTTCAGGTCTGATACATTTGCAATCCAAAGGGATTTTGATCGAATTCCAGCTACGTAAATTTCATCGTCGTTGAATGCTATTGAAACAGGATAGATAGTCCCAGATTCTGAAGGACGTTCTGGGATCGGAAAGAAGCTAAAACTGCTACCTTCTTTTTCAAATCTCCAAATTCCATTTTGCTTTTCATCAGTAAACCAGATGTTTCCTTTCGAGTCTAATTTCATGTCCCACGATAGTGAAATATCGGTCGGCCTTGTTCTGCTTTCCCAGACAGGGATTGGATATTGCAGAGTACTGTTATCGATAGTATTTAATTTGCCAAGATGGCCCAACTTGGTTGATACATACCATATTGAATCATTGTCTGCCAAGATACCAAGTGGCACTTCACATTTCTGAGGCAGTAAGTATTCTGTGATAAATGAGTTGCTATTTTGTGTAGAATTCGTTCCACAAAATTGCATTTGAAATTGTAATGTTGCCTGGTTTCTTGAAGTTTCCTGCAACTGAGAAAATTGTCCTGATTGGGCTAATAAGATATTATTATTGCCCAGGTTAAAATCCACAACTAGTAGTATTATTGCAACCGGGAGTATCAAAAAGAGTAAACCGGGTTTAGTATTAGTTTGAATACCTAACATGCTTTAGCGATTTGAAATGTTAATAGATCTAATAAGAGTTTTTTTATTTTCATCAGGATATACCATTTAAATAATTAACGTATTTTTTCAGTAATATGAAGTCAATTACTAAATACTTGACCTTTCACACTGAGAAGAAATTCGATTTGGTAAACATAACCTCAGATGTAGAAAAAATTGTGCATGAATCAAAAGTTAGTGAAGGTATTTGCCTAGTCAATTCTATGCACATAACATCCAGTATATTTATTAACGATTATGAATCGGGCTTGCATCAGGATTTTGAGAAATGGCTTGAAATTCTCGCTCCTCATTTTCCCATAAAACAATATCTACATAATGATACTGGAGAAGATAACGCTGATGCCCATTTAAAACGTCAAATAATGGGTCGTGAAACAGTGGTAGCCATCACAAAGGGTAAGCTTGATTTTGGACCTTGGGAACAAATTTTTTATGGAGAATTTGATGGTTGTCGTAACAAGAAAGTCCTTGTCAAAGTTATAGGAGAATAAGATAAAGATATCAACGACAGCCGGGATAAATTATGACCCGATTGAATATTACAGGTAGTTAATTCTTGTGAATGGTCGATGGATTTATTAGATCAACGCTGGTTTTCGTATTTATGGAATCATATCGTCTTGATAAGGATTCTCTAGGTGAGGTTAGAGTTCCATCTAATGCTTATTACGGACCATTTTCAGTTAGAGCTTCTAATCAATACAAAGTAACTGGCCAAAAGCCTCATGTAAACATGATAAACGCGTTTGCAATGATAAAGCGCTCAGCGGCGCTTGCAAACAGAGACTTGAAAACGCTCCCAGTAGAAAAATCAGATGCAATAGTAAAGGCGTGCGATGACATACTATCTGGAAAATTGCATGATCAAATCATAGTTGATACTATCAATTCAGGTGCTGGAACTGCATTTAACATGAATATGAATGAAGTAATTGCAAATAGAGCTATTGAAATTAGTGGTCGTAGTATTGGCGATTATTCTTTCATTAGTCCTAATGATGATGTGAATATGTCACAGTCCAGTAACGATACTTTTCCAACTGCGATGCATGTTGCGTTACTAACTAATATGAAGGAAGTTATGGATTCACTAAATTCGCTTATAACATCTCTTGAAAAAAAGGCTCAGGAATTTAGAGAGGTTATAAAAATTGGTCGAACTCACTTGATGGATGCAATTCCAGTAACACTGGGCTCTGAGTTTGATGTATATGCACTTTCCCTTAAAAGAGGACTGAGCAAAATCAAGGATGTGTGTTCTGACTTAGAATATGTGGGACTTGGTGGAACAGCAGTTGGTACGGGAGCTAATACTCCGCCAGGATATGATAAATTAGTTGTAAAATATCTCTCTCAGATATCTGAATTGAATTTAAAGCCATCTGAGAACTATTACTTTTCTTTGCAAAGCAAATTTGAGACAACAATGTGTTCTTCTACCCTAAGAAATATTGCAATTGAACTAATAAAAATGTCAAATGATATCCGCATGATGGCATCCGGTCCTATTGCGGGATTATCAGAAATTTCAATCCCTGCTGTGCATGCTGGATCTTCTATAATGCCTGGAAAAGTAAATCCATCACTATCTGAATGCCTTAACATGATATGTTTTATCATAGTAGGAAATGATCTCTCCGTTGCTATGGCCGCTCAGGCAGGTCAATTTGAACTAAATGTGATGTTACCGGGAATGATAAAAAACATCTTAGAATCTACCGATATGTTAAAAAATTTTCTGCCGATTTATTCACAAAATATGATAGATGGACTAAAAGCAAATGAACAGAAACTTGCATCACTTGTGGAAAAGAGCCCAATTCTAGTAACTTTATTAAATCCTCATATAGGATACCTCAAAGCATCGGAGATATACAAAGAATCCATGGTGACTAACAAAAGCATCAGAGAATTGATACTGGAAAAGGGACTAATGACCAAGGAAGAACTGGATAATGCGCTTTCTAAGAAAAATATTCTAGGTTCAAAATAAATTTGAAATTTTCAATTAGGTGTAATTATTTTGCAGCAAATTGAAAAAACGACCCAGATCAGGACATAATAGAACCAAGTTGATAAATAAAAGAATCTTGTTAACAATTTCCTTTGGAATATTGGTCACCGCTATTGTTTTTTTTGGGCTTCAGGATTCGCAAAATCGGCCCTCATTATCGAGATTGCCAATTCCCCAGGATATAGCCATTTTGAGAGTGGCAAATACGTTTAACATTTCTGAAAACCAAATAGCCAAGTCTCCTAACTATGTTTACGTAAAATCGGACGGAAAAGTGTATGAATCAGAACCCGAACTCAACAACATAGGAAGCAGTATCGGCATTACAGAACCAACTACGACAGGAGGAAGTCATTTTGCATGGGAGGTAGATGATATTCAAGATAAGCACAAGTACTACGTTGATTCAGTAATTGCAGAAATAATTTCTAATTCGAGTTATAAATGACATGGGTAATCTGTAACAAATTAGAATGTCTTCCTAATAGCGATTAGAAGGCAAATTTCTCATTATTTTTTACGAAGGCAATTCTCAGGTTTTACTTCTCACGCACGTGGTCCCAGGATGATTCTCTGAGAAAGTCTCGCAATCGTTTTCTTTGATGAAGCACTGAAATATGTTAGTACCAGATGAGCAAAAACTAATCTTTGCCTCGGCAGTATTTGGAATTGTAAACATAATAGTTGCAGCAACCAGTGTCAAGGACATTAAGACGAATATCGCAATTGAATTCATCAATTCGAAGATCATTATAGTGATATAAATGGGTTACAATTCGTTTGTGGCAAAAAAGCAAATTGCCCGATCTTATCCAAGAGGTAGATATCCAATTACGTTCTTACAGAGCAAAAAGAAACTTTCCTTCCTAATTCGAAGACCGAGAATATTTTGAAATGAACTGATTGTTTGATAAGTCAACTTCTTATACGTTGATGTTGATGTGAGGTTACAGTTATCTTTCATTATGACACCCCGGCGGGATCCTCTATCCACTCATCCCGCCGGTTTTAGTTATCAAGTTATGGATAATTCTCCTTTAGCAACCAAATTATAAGACCTGTAATTTGCATATGTCATGCAGGTTGAAGGCAAAGTAATTGTCTGCGACGCTATAGATGAAATAGGCGTTACCATTTTGAAAAAGGCAGGTTTAGTAGTCGATTATAAACCTGAAATTAACCCAGACGAATTACTGGGCGCCGTAAGAGAATTCGATGTGATTATTGTCAGAAGCAGAACAAAAATAACAAAAGAGGTAATTGATGCTGCGCCAAACGTCAAAATAATTGCAAGGGTTGGTGTCGGATTGGATAATATTAATACAGAATATGCTGAATCAAAGGGAATTAAGGTACTAAACGCCTCTGAAGCCGCAATGAACGCAGTGTCGGAATTGGTAGTTGGTCACATGATTGCCTTGTCTCGGGGTATTCCCAAAGCCAATGATGGAATGAAGAATGGCAAGTGGCTAAAAAAAGAACTTGTTGGTAGTGAACTTAGAGGAAAATACTTGGGAATAATCGGTGTAGGTAATATTGGTAGGAATTTAGGACGAATTGCAAAATGCCTTCGTATGAATTTGATAGGGTATGATATCTTCCCCATCAATCAAGACTACGTTAGAGAAGTTAATATGATAAAAACAGATCTAAAGACTTTACTTGAAAATTCAGATTTTGTTTCGTGTCATGTACCGCTGACAGAAAAAACCAGACATCTTATTAATTCAGAGACATTATCATATATGAAGCCAACTTCGTTCTTAATCAATACATCTAGGGGAGAAATAATAGACGAGAATTCATTACTTAAGGCGTTAACTGATAAAAAAATCGCGGGTGCAGCTCTTGATGTTTTCGAAGTAGAACCACCAACCAATACAGAGTTAGTAAAGCTGCCAAATATCATTTGTAGTCCTCATATTGCTGCGCAGACCAAAGAGGCTCAGGAACTTGCTTCAACTGTCATAGCAGAAAAAGTCATTCAGACATTACTGACAAATAGATGAGGTATCGATCAAAATGTACACGTGCCCAAAAATAGCAAAATACAGATATTAAGGTCTTAACTGGAGTTATCTGTAATATGCATCAGTATATGGCTGAAACGTGGACAAAAATGTGGAAGACCAATTCGGAGGAACTAAAAGAGAAAGCCATGACGTGGAGAAAAGAACCAACCATACACAGAATTGAAAGGCCCAGTAGGTTGGATAGAGCCCATAAGTTGGGATACAAGGCAAAACAGGGCATTATAGTAATCCGTACGAAGGTTGGAAGAGGTGGTATGAGAAAGCAACGTCCAACATCTGGAAGAAGACCAAAACATTTGGGTGTAGTTAGAATCAAACAGACAGATAGCATGAAAAAGGTTGCCGAAAGAAGAGTTAATGAAAAGTATCCTAACATGGAGGTTATAGGTTCTTATTTTCTATACAAAGATGGAAAAAACATATGGTATGAGATCATACTAGCAGATCCTGCTCATCCTTCAATTTTGAAAGATGTCGAATTTAAGAAAAGATTAAAGGCCTTTGCAAAATAGGCGCCGATTGCTAATTCTAAGAAACATTAATTTTTTGAATCAGTGAATCTATTAAATTTGCAAGATCATCTTTTCCAATGTCATTGTCTAGAGTTACGTAGTAATACCCACCAGTTTTCAAGGGAAAAGTCAATGTTATCACTTTCTCATTTACTGTAAGGGTGTATGATGTTGGACCTAATGTTGAATCAAATGCTTTCCTGAGCTGATTGCGAGTTGCTTCAATGAAATGTTCATTGATTGCTTGTTCAACATTAAGTAAGGGAACAAGACCCGGGCGCAACTGTCCTGCAATGGTTTTACCAAAATTATTTATCATGCCAACATAACGGATTTTTTGAGATAATAAGAGTAATTTGTGACATTTATCTTTGTTCCTGATAGATTCCTCTCTTGAGATCTGATTATGTTCTTTATTATCCATAACAAGTAAACCAGATTTGCTAGTTATATTTTTTAATGTCAACAATACCGATCAATAAGTTTTAATGGTCATTCTGACAGATTACATGAACGTATCTAAAATGAAAAAAAACACGATATACAGTTTGGTGGGTGTTATAATAATTGTTGGTGGAGGTCTACTTTCTATCTACACATTTTTTGGGTCTTTTAATCCATTTTACGTTGTAGTCAGTGGAAGTATGGTTCCAAAAATAAACATTGGTGATATAGTAATAATCAAGAATAACTCTTTTGAAACTTCATTTGATAATCTAAAGGTTGGGGACATTATTGTTTTTAGGGCACCGGAAGCAACAACAGATGATGGAAAACCCAAGGTAATCGTGCATAGAATCTCTGAAATTGGAACTACCTCCGGTAAAGAAGTTGTGATAACAAAAGGAGATGCAAATCCATATTCTATTCCTGGAATAGACTTTCCAATTTTTACTGAGAATTATGTTGGAAAAGTAGTATATGTAATCCCACAAATAGGAAAAATTTCAATGTTCTTAACGCCTCCCATAAACTACATCCTTATGGCCATAATAATTGGACTATTGATTTATTCCATCAGGCCAAGAAAAGTAGAACATGAAAATGAAACTGTGTGATTTTTTCAAATTAAAATGTGGATCCAGCCTTCTCTTACCTCTGTGTTATAAGTTTTGAGAGGTTCTTCGGCGGGTAAGTTTTCGGGACCACCACTTTCTAAATTAAACCTTGACATGTGTAGTGGACAAGTAACAGTATTTTCATCTTCATTTAGAAATCCAGTGCAAAGATCAGCGTACGCATGAGTACATATTCTATCAGTTGCATAGATCTTACTGTTCATATTTGCTATCAGAATTTTCTTTTCATCATGATCAAAGTCTATCATTTCACCATTCTTCAGCGTTTTAACTTCACATACCTTTATCCATGCAGCCATAATTAATCACAGCTAGTAAAGTTCTCTACCTATACTTATAATGTTTTTCGAATATATCTTCAGTTTCTCTATAACGGGATTTTTCCACTTCAAGGATATGCTCCATCGCCTCATCAGTTTTGAGCATCAATGGTTTCCCAAGCCATTTGTTCTCCATCAAATAATTTACCCATGCCCTGATTGTAGGACCCATTTTACGAGACAATGGTTCTAAGAATCCACTTACAATTTCTCTTTTTGCTTCTTCGTTACTAAGTCCTCTACACATAAGATAAAAGATTTGATTTTCATCAATTTGAGCAACTGATGCAGAATGAGTCGCTCTAACTTCATTTGTCTCAATTTCAAGCCCAGGTATTGTGTCTGATTTTGCACCCTTATCTAAAAGTATGGCATGTCCTGCAAGAAATGACTCTGCAGATTTTCCGCCCTTATCGATTTTTATCATACCTTTAAAAAGAGATTTTGAATTGTCTTTCATTACCGACTTTGATAACACTCTACCTCTGGTATTTGGCCCGTTGTGAATTAGATTGGATGTTACGTCAAATGACTGTTCATTAACGCCAAAAATTATTTCCACATCTTCTGCGCTTGCTCCTTCCCCTTTCATAATATTATCTATTTTATACCTTGAAAGTTGAGAACCAAAAAGTCCCATATACCATGACATTTTGGCATCCTTTTCAATGAACGCTTTTCTATTCGAAAAGTTGACCGAATTCTTTTCATTCATTGCCTGAAGTGTCACGGCTTCAAGTCCTGCATTTGCTCCAACATAACATTCTAATAATTCAAAAAGTGATTGCTGAATTTTAGTATCAGTTGGTTCATTACTGTATAATTCTTGTACTATACTAGCTTTTGAATTTGATTCAGCAATTACAATGTTTCTTGTTATAGATGATGTTCCATCTGGCGGAAGCACATCAATTAATCTAATAGGGTCATCTACGATCACATTTTTTGGAATGTATACAAAAATACCAGAGTCAAAACAAGACATTTCTAATGCTAGGAACTTGTCTTCAGAATAATCAAGTTGATTTGATTGGATACTATTCTTGATAATACTTTCATATTCCTTTAATGCAGCTCTAAGATCCGAAATGACAACACCTTGTTTTTTTAATTTATCCGGTATATTGGAATGAATGATGGAAGAACCTATTTTCAAGACGCTCGTATCTTTCTGAAGCTCTTTTATTCTGTCGTTAAGATATTCTTCTGGTTCATAGGTTTTAGTCCCTTGGGAAAGATAAACACGATCTGGATATAGTAGATTAGCATCAGAATATTTTTTGTATAATGGTGAAACTTCATGTGGTAGGGAAGAATAATTTGAAAATGCCTTATTCCTTATTTCCATCAACCATTCTGGTTCTGAATTCGTAATGCTTTTCTCTTTTACATATTTGTCATCCAATGATGATAGGGAAATAAGACTAGGTGTCATGAATTAGAGGATAAATATGAATAAACATATTATCTATCTTTCTATTTACTCTAATTTTCAATTTAAGGCTCTAAATCCACTTTAGACATTCAAAATCGGTTTCTCTTCCTCCTAATATTTGCAATAATACAGCCACAAGTTTGATTGAATTTATCATGGGAAAAATTAAAAAACACTGACGCCAAGCATCACCTAATCTGTCCAAACAGATAAAAGATTGGCAGGAAATTTTTGTATTGATGCTAAGGCGAACTATTGTTCTTGCATTTTTCATTTTGCTTTTAAGTTCAACTTTTGTGCTAATTGCAAGCATAAGCGAGAACAATATTACATATGCAGCATACGTGAGGGCCTTACCGGAGAGCAGCGGACAAGACTTGGTTGATCCTTCTTTGAAAGTTGAACTATTCTTCAGGGATGGCATTAAAGGCCCAGCAACAAGTATGGCATTTCTTGGCCCGGATGATATCCTTCTGTTGGAGAAAAACACAGGCAAAGTACAGAGAATACTCAATGGAAGCTTACAACAAGAGCCATTGCTTCAGGTAAAAGTGGGCACAGAAGTAGAATTAGGAATGTTGGGAATAGCAATATCAAAGAATCAACAAGATAAGACATTCGTATTTCTGTACTATACTGAAGCAAATAATTCTGGAATTGTCATCGGTAATAGACTTTACAGATACGAGCTAGTAGATAACAAACTTGTAAATCCGCTTTTACTTTTAAATTTGCCAGCGATTTCGACTATAGTAGGGCATGAAAATAATCACAATGGTGGAAAAGTGGTAATAGGTCCTGATAATAATGTGTATTTAGTCGTGGGGGACGTTGGAGGTAGAATGGGTAACATTCAGAATATATTGAGAGGTAATTCTCCAGATGGAACAAGTGGAATACTGCGAGTAACTCAGGAAGGCAAGTCTGTGCATGAGGGGCCATTTGGAAATTCAGTTCCAAATATACTCTACTACGCATATGGTATACGTAATAGCTTTGGGTTTGATTTTGATCCTGTTACAGGTAACTTATGGGATAGCGAAAACGGTGGAATTGATAAGGATGAAATTAATTATGTTTATCCGGGTTTTAATAGTGGCTGGAGAAAGGCAATGGGTATGGCCCTATCAAGATTTGATCCTAATGAAGATTTATTTTATTTTGATGGAAAGGGAAAATACAGCGATCCGGAATTTGTATGGAAGGAAACCGTAGCTCCAACTGCTCTCAAATTCTTAAATTCTTCTAAATTAGGATCGGAGTATGAGAACACTATATTCGTTGGTGATGTAAAAACGGGCAATCTATACAATTTTGAACTCGATTCAACCCGGCAACAATTGCAGTTAAGTCCACCTCTTGCCGATAAGGTTGCAGATACCCCTCAGGAAATTCAAGGTATAATATTTGGTAAGGGTTTTGGAGTAATTACTGACATTCAGGTAGGACCAGATGGATACCTCTACATTCTGGGAATTGATGGAACTATTTACAAAATAGTCCCGGTTTAGCCTAGTTTAAATAAAATTTGATTTGTGATTGATAATATTCACTGATTCTTAACTTAAAATATGGCGGAGCTTATCTTAAGCCCATGAACTCTGCAGGAGGATTCATAAAAGCTATTGAATCAGGTTCAAAACACCTCCTAATTAAGAGATTCACATTAAGATATCCAGAAAAGAAACTAAAGTTTGTCGGTGACGGATATCAATTTGATCCAAAAAGGGGTGTAGGAATCGCAGGTTCT
>DATFEX010000120.1:0-12685 GCA_035250685.1 Nitrososphaeraceae archaeon
GAGGGAATTTTATTGTGTCATGTTCTCCATCAAGTCTATGCCATTATTGTCATGTTCAACTGGTTCAAAAATTTTGGTAAGATTATTTTTGTAGTCATCTACCAACGTTTGTATCCTTTCAGGGTCAGGTGATTCCAAGTCCACTTCATCTGATATAGCATCCTCAAATTCATCGGTCAGTACTCTAAATTCTTCCCGCCAATTAACAATGATGGCAGAGGTTTGTTCTAAACTTGGAACTATAGAGACTATCAATGCTATGGCTGCCAATATTGCAACTATTGTGTATAATGAATTCATGAAATTCATTAAATACGCATTCTATGTAAGTCTTACTTCCGATTCTTGTTGTTGATTCTCAAAAGCGAAAATCATAACAGAGTTTAAATTAACTTTACTTAATTGAGTATTAGACTAATCTTTACGGTTGAGCCAAATACATGATTGGTGCTTTTTCTTTCACCGGATAAGCACCAATCTATTTTACTTGATAAAAAAGTACTTTGTAAGAATTTAGAAATAGTATACTCGCTTTCTATTTTTTGACTGCATGTAATGCTCAAAATAATAGACATAAGATGTGAAGACATAGTCTGAACCATAATTTCAATATCTTGTATTAAAATTCAAGATCAAAACGACTCACTATGGAAGGAAGGGACCAGCGAAGATAGGTGGATAAAAGACAAGACTCAAGTAGTAGATAAGATTACTATTTTAAAATGATCAACATAGTTTTATTTATAGTCGTAACTTTACTTGTTTTTACAATTGTTATTTCAAACCAAGTTTATAGTTTGCCTCAGAATTATCAGAATCTAAATCCCGATGATATTAGGCTGTATCAAACTTGCTTAAGAGCACAGGCCACTAGTGAAGCCCTTTGTGATCAAATGATGAATACATTACAATTGACGACATTCCAAATGTTTCAGGAATATTTGCAGAACAATACCGCAAAATAAAATTTGTATCTTTATTATTATTCATTGACCGTTCTATAAATCCATTAACTGTTACCCTGAAATCTGTCATTTTTTGTATTCTTGTTCTACAAGGTTACTAAATTCAAAGATAGTAATTGTCTATTTTTGCAAAATAACTATGAAATCTGTAATCTGGAACGTCTTTTTTACTAACAGATATGTATGCTAGTAAAGTAACTAAGGTTAAATGAGAACTATAGTTTAGTTACTACTTTGGCCGTTACCAATTGCATGACTTCATTCAGTCTGTTGTTTACAATATTTAGGGTGTAAAATCTAAAAAAATTAGAATGAGGACCTACTTGGGTCTTGCGTAGTCCTTTGCCCCCGTGAAGTCTATCATAACACAAGGTTCATCTCCAACAACCCATGCGTTATGTCCTGGAGGAATTACTGCCGCGTCTCCTGGTCCACCTTCAACTTCGGAACCATCATCCATTACGACCTTAATTCTACCAGATACGATATACGACGTATGAGGAGCTTCGCAACTGTTTGTTTTAACAACAGGTTTGACACATTTCTCCCAACTCCAACCTGGCTCAAATGTACTTCTTCCGATTGTGACGCCACTATCTCCGAGAGTTACTGTTTCTATTTTTCCCTTTTCAAAGGATCTAATTTCATCAGGAGAGTTCAAACTCTTACCAACAATTTTGGATGTTGATGACATTTCGTATTAAATTAAGATGGTTTTTGCTATAAGTGTTGCCATATTTTTACTATGGCTCAAACCAAGATGCAGAAAAAATTGATCTAATAAACATTTGATTTCTAACGTATCAGTTTGATCCTTATTCATGCAATGTATCACACTTGCCAAGATCTACTTATATAGTGTATCTGACTGCAATATGTTATGGCTAGAGTAGAGATAAAATGTAATGAAAATGGACCTGAATTGGTGGTTGTTGACGGAAAGGTCTTTGCGGCTATGTGTAGATGCGGAGCATCCAATAGCAAGCCTTATTGCGATGGTACCCATGCAAAAATAGGATTTAAGGCAGAAGCAAAGGATATAGTAGTAGTAGAACAATAGTTACTGTCGGTCGAAATTTCTCGTAGATTCCTCATTGACAGTATACATATTTGTTAAATAAGAAAAAGTAATTGAGGTACTTACTGTTACCTGTTGTGCACTACTGATATCTCTAACCTATTGGACCGAATATGGGATCAAATACATCTTCATCAACGATCGCATCTCCATCTTCTGGATTTTGACCGAAATTCCAGCAAGTTATATCACCATTGCTACTACCGCCATTTGAATTTTCATCACTTTTGTCATCGTTTTGGTTCTCATTTACAATTTTACAGTTATTTTCTTGGTGTATCTTTTGGGTTTCTTCATTACAATTGAAGTCACCGTTGTCTTCACATTCTTCCTCATCTTTATCAGCAAATACTGGTTGTATTTGTGACACTGCTGTTCCTGTCAGCACTGTTAACAATCCAGCGGACAATACTACAAGCATTAACATGGTTTTGGTGTTCAACATTTATTATCTCAAAATGATACTAAACTAAGTATAAGTATATTGAGTAAGAACAAGTGGTAAAAAACCAATAGTGCCTTCTTTAGTATATTAAATCTGAATTTACAGATAGAAAATTATTCAGAAGATAATCAGAACCATCTTTGAGAATCCAAATAAAGGAGATTAACAAGGAAACTAGGAGAGACTTATCATTTGATCACTTATCCATTGATCAATATTCGGTCTTTAATACAGTAACATTATTATAAGCTATCTCATGAAACCTAATATAATGATTGAAACAGGTGCTGACATAATTATATGCAAATTATGTGGTTCCGAGATTCATACTCCAAAATATCATTTACATGTTATGGCATTCCATAGAGATTAGGGTACAATTAAACTGGCCGTCGTATCGGCGCTCTAGAGGAAAAAACTTGTGTGGTATAGAGAATCTTCAATCTTTTTATTCTTTCTCTTAATTCGCTCAAGATCTATGATCCATCCTTGTAATATGGATCATAAAATATAGTTAATTATTGAATCATATAACGGTTAGCATAATTGCAAGCAAAACACCGGTGGGATTTATAGTCTGGATTTCTCCCACCGGAGGATAGTAACGGTTTTGTCAGATGTTAATTACGTTACTTTAACAAGCACGACAAAATATATAATAATTATAGCGTTTGGATAGATCCTGCACGTAAATCAAGGGATATTTTGGAATAATGTACTTTGAAATCCATTTTCTGTTGATTCCCGAATTACGAATATATTTTCAGTGTGTTCAAATACAATTTAGAGTATGAGAAATTGGACTAATAGTTAATACATATATACTAAGATTATGATTTGCATTAAATTATGCTTAAAGAACGAGCGAGAAATGTCCTTCATGCTCTGGGCGACGAATCTAACGCATTAATGGTTTTCAAGCCAGAAAATATTTTCTACCTAACCGGTTTTTGGGGTGAATCTGTTGCCTTATGCACCCATGACGGGATTAAGTTATTTGTTCCCAAATTAGAAAGCACCAGGGCCATGAATGAGTCTAAATACTCAGAAATTATTACGGCCGGACGTGGAACTGGACTCATAAAATCAGTAATACCCTATTTACCAAATTACAAATTCTATTCTGATTGTAGTGACTACAAAACAATTAGATCTATTTTACCATATACAGATAACGAGAATTTTGTCATTAATGAAGATCCATTTTGTAATGCAAGAATGATCAAAGATAACTCTGAAGTTGAGAAAATTAGGAGGGCATCAGAAATAATTGACAAATTATATCAAGTTTGTAGCGAGGAAATAAAGAAAGGAACAACCGAGAAACAACTTCAAGCAAAGTTACTATATGAAGGAATGCAACTTGAAGGAACCTCAACATGCTATCCATTTACTTTGAATCCCTTCATAGTTGCTGGTGGAGCTAATAGTGCATTGCCTCATTTCGAGACTTCGAAGAGAGAGTTTATGGATGGAGACTTTATCGTTGTAGACATAACTCTAAGGTATGATGGATATATTTCTGATGCAACCCGTACGTTTGCATTAGGAAATGTTAGTAATGAAATGAGTCGGGTTTATGAGCTTGTCAAGAAATCTCAACAGCAGGGACTCGATTGTATAGAGCAAGGGGTTGAGTGTGAAAAAATAGACGCTGCTTGTCGCAACCTAATTGCAGAAAACGGTTACGGTGATAATTTCATTCATTCTACAGGACATGGAGTTGGTTTGGAAGTTCATGAACAACCATGGATACGTCCAAACGAATCAAAGAAATTATCTAAAGGTATGGTTGTAACCGTAGAACCAGGCATATACATAAATTCAAAGTTTGGAGTCAGGATCGAAGATACTATTCTAGTTTCTGAAAATGGTAACAATGATTTAACTCTGACCAAATTTACCAAAGAGTTACTAATTTTATAACCAAAAGCAATCAATCAATCAATGTATATCAAGCTTTTTGCAAACAATTTCTAATAATTCACATGCTATCTTCTCCTTCAATTGAAGTGGAATATGGATTATTTTCTCTTCCTCATCTATTACATATACCTCATTTGTGTCGGATCCAAAATCACATCCTTTTCTTGAGACATCATTGGCCACTATTAGGTTACCCTTACACTCCTTAAGTTTATCAATTGCTCTTTTTATTAGTAGTTCTTTTGAAATTCCATATTCAGCTTTGAACGCCACCAGAAAAATATTTTTGTCAAATTGCTTTATTTTATCGACAATTTTTGGTGTTGGGATGAGATTAATACTTTTAGTACCGTTTCGAGTATCTATCTTGTTAGGTATTTTCTTATTACTATGTGATATCGTAAAATCTGCGACTGCGGCCGTATGAAAAACAATTTGTTGTTTTTCATCCAAGATTCTATCTTTCACAGTTTTCAACATTTCCTCAGTGGTCTTGATTCTTATTATTTTCATCCTAGGATGATCTGAGATGTTCAATGAGCCGTGGCCATAAACAAAAGTTACGTTGAATCCCTTGTCCAGACACTGCTGTGCAATATTCAGTCCCATTTTCCCAGAACTCAAGTTGGTCAAAATTCTAATTGAATCGATATATTCAACGGTCGAACCCGCCGTTACCAAAGCATTTATTTTCGATTTCGTTTTTGGCTTCGGTGCGGCAATCTTATTGATTACAAATTCAATTACCTTATCGGCAGATATTACTTTAGCTTTATCTTCTGAAATTGAGGGTTCTAATATAGATACACCTAATGACTTTAGTTTTTTGATATTTTCCATGATAATTATATTTTCATACATGGCCTCATGCATTGCTGGAGCAATTACAATAGGTATTCCTGATCCAAAAGCTACACTCAATACAGTTGTTACTGGATTATCTTCAATCCCATTCGCAAATTTTCCTAAAGTATTGGCTGTACATGGGTACACGATAACAATATCTGATTTGCCGTAATTGGCAAGAGCAATATGTTCCAAGTCTGATGTTAGTTCAGATACAGTTTTGTTTCCAGTAGCCCAGTTCATCATATCCTCAGTTAGTAACTTAGACTGGGTTGACTTTGACATTACGGGAAATACTTCAGCACCATTACGCATCAATGTCCTGCTCAAATCTATTGCTTTATATGCAGCTACACTAGCTGTAATACATAGCACAATTTTTTTTCCTTTTAGGATATTGCTATGCATACCAATAATTTCTTTTGATATATGTTTCTTATTTTGAGAATTCTCGATTGAATTATTCATTTCAGGCCCCTTTTAGTATTCTTTCCATTTTTGCAAATTCTTCTTCCGTCATATGATACATATGTTCTTCCTGAGGGAACTTTCCAGATTTAACTTCAGTTTCGTATGCCTTTATCGCATCAAATATTTGTTCGGATAAATTAAGATATCTTTTCACAAACTTCGGCTCAAAATCTTTATACAGGCCCAGCATATCGTGAGTCACAAGTACTTGGCCATCTACATGAGGCCCGCACCCTATCCCAATAGTAGGAACATTTACATTTTGTGTAATCACTGACGCTACTTCGCTCGTTACTTTTTCAAGAACAATACTAAAAACTCCTGCTTTTTCTAAAGCCTTGGCTTCGTTTAGTAGTTTAATTCCGCCTTCTGCTGTTTTCCCTTGTGAAATATATCCGTGATGTAATGGAGTTGTCTGGGGTTTTAATCCTATATGTCCCATTACGGGAATTCCCAAGTCAGTCATACTTTTGATAATATCGACAATTTCCAACCCGCCTTCTAGCTTGACCGCATCGCAACCACATCTTAAGAATTTTATCGCGTTTTTTATGGAAATTGACTTTCCCATTTGATAAGATCCAAACGGCATATCAGCAACCACAACTTGTCTTGTTATCGCATTTACTACCCCCTTACAAAATGTTAACATTTCAGCCATCCCTACTTTTCTTGTCGAATCATATCCCATCATCACAGTAGCAGCACTATCACCTATCAAAACCATGTCCAAATCAGTCTCATTGCATATACGAGACAGGGAATAATCATACGAAGTCAACATTGTTATTTTCACTTTGTTTTTTTTCTTGTACAGAATTTCAGAAATTGTAATCTTTGATCTTTTTTGGAGTGACATTTTCAAACTCCCCTCCTTATCATTATCAATGATTTGTGCATATTTCGCATGTTATCAAAATTCCTGATTTGTTGTGACAAGTAGGATTTATTCCTATTAACTAATTGTTTTGAGATCTTTATCATATTTGGTACTGCACGTGCTATATTATCGACTATAGTGACATTCGATGCTATTGCTGTTCGTGATAGTGGATTGAGCTCAATAGAAATCACCTTCTTGCCCATTTTCACCAAACTTTCGGTTCTATCTCCATCTTCAAGTGCAACAAAAACAGTGTCAGAATTCATTATTCCATTCTTATCTACATATTTACGATTACTTGAAATATCCTTGATAGTGGATCTCAATTTAGCGTCCAATCCTAACACCTCATTTGCATCTTCTTTTATTAGTGTCCTTGCAATTGCTTTGGATCTTGTTATACTCTTATGAAATAGATTTACCTCAATCCTAGATTTAGTAATTTTACTCAGCTTAACTAAATCTTTTGCACATAAAGCTGCGGTGTTACCATTAACAGATATAACTGAATTATTTGACAACAACAATAAACAAACTGCGACTTTCTCAGCCTCGTTTGCATATTTTGTGGTCTTTTCACCCAATAAATAATCAAAAGTCTCACCTCTACCATGGGCTATCAATCCTTCTGGAACAACTATTCCATTCCTGAAACCCTCAACCAATTTTTCTCTTATTAGGAGTGATTTTGCCCTAGGATGTGTCGGAGGTATTTTATGTATCATGCTCTGAAATTAATCTTGCGCCTTCATTTTCAATATCAGAAATAAATAACCTTGCAGGAAATTTTTTTGAAATCTTTCTCATTTCTTCTATTTCATTTTCTTTCACGATTGTAAAGACAGTCTGTCCAAATAGTGCTGCACTGCAATGAAAACCATTTTGCTTTAGTAATGCTATCAAGCTATTACAGCCCTTATCTAGAAATTTCAAAGATTGTGAGAAATCATGAGAAAGATCCAGGAAATCTACAATACCTTTTGTTTTCAGGATCTTCTCCATCATTTTCGTACATTCATGATTTGAAATTTTTCCTATGCTTTCGATGAAGTATCGAGTAAAAATGGGGGAAAAACAGAATATCGCAACCTTGAAATTATTTATTTTTAAAACGCTTGTGTTTCCAATGCCTGGAGCGCCACCCTTTAGTCTAATGCACAATCCTCCATAATATTCAGACAGTACTGTTCCCAAACCCGTTTTGCAATGTAGTTCTGCACTATGAGCTATCTGAGATGATTCGATATCTGAAAGACCCAAAGATAGAGCGTGATTGAGTGCGTATGACAAACTTAATGCAGCTGATCCACTTGTACCGAGTCCATAACCTATCGGTGCATCAATTTGGTGGTTTACTTTTACAAAGTATTTCTTTCTCGACCTTTTCAAAAACTCGTTTACTACGAATTTTGAAACTATTGCGTCTTTGGAAATAACACCATTGATTTTGATATTAGAATTATTCTTGTCATGAGGGTAGAGTTCCACCTTGGTCGTAACACCCTTGCTAATTGAAATTCCGGCTCCAATAGAGCCATGTTTGAGAATTGATTCATCGATGGTTTCACTGTAAAAGCCTGTAATGTGACTCGGGCTATACGCCTTTCCGATAGAAATCGTTGGAGCTATTTCTAGAGTCATTTACAACATAATATAATATTTTGAAAAATATAAGAATAATGTTTAATTAATTTATATGCATTTAAATATATTATGTTTCAGAATGAACGGCGATTGCAAAAAATTGGAAGCAGTGTCCTTATGTCATTACCAGCTGAATGGATAAAGACAATGGGGCTTAAAAAGGGAGATATCCTATCTATTGAAAACAATGATGATAACTCTATTACGATATTTCCGGCCGGTGATAGAAATAATCAGGCCAAGGAAATAGCAATTCATCTGCTTGATCTCTCTCATGACAAATTGATCAATCAGATTTATGGAGCATATTTGCTTGGTTATGATATCATAAAGATTGTCGGAAGAACTCCGATCGATTTTGAAGATCGTGAAATCATAAAAAAGGCTATGAGGAATTTGATTGGATTGGAAATCGTCGATGAAGATGGACTAAATATGACCATTCAATTTCTTCTAGATGCGCACTCTCTGAATGTTTCTAAAATATTAAAGCAAATGAGTTCCATTGTAAGTGGTACTCATAAGGACATCGTTAATGCCATGAAAACAAGGGATAACGGAATAGATCTCCTTGTAAGGGGAAGAGATGACGAAGTAAATAGACAATACTTTTTGATCGTACGATTGATTAGGACCGCAATGATGGATCGTAGACTTGCATCCAGTCTGGATCTTAGTAATATCGATATATTGGACTATAGAATTGCTGCAAACCACCTAGAAAATGCAGGGGATCTAATTTCAAGATTATCGTCTCAATTATCAGGCTTTCTTGACGAAATAAAATATGAAAAAATCATCGAAGCAAATTATTTGATTTTGGAAATGCAGGAAAAATCAATATCGGGATTCATCACCAAAGATACTGAGAAGTCTTCTCATGTAGTAACTCTCTTTAATAAATTTGATGCAATATCTACATTCATAAAAAATGATTATATAAAGCTCGAAGGAAACTACCAATCTGCCTTGAAGATTATAAATATAATATACACAATGGATGAGATTGCTAGATGTTGGGTTGATATCGCAGATTTAATAAAACCCGATTATTCGATTAGGTAGAAAAATAATATGGCAACTTGATGGTGTATGATCGTTTGAATCAAGAGTAACCTTTTGGCTTCTTAATGACGTCCTCACTAATTTTCAAGGAGAATTAGAACAACCAAATCTGCAATCCCGCAGTAGAATATTTATATTCATTGTAATACTACTGTTTTCATTCCTCGAAAAACTGTTTATGGTAAATGTCCAAAATGTAGGACAAAGAGTCAACTTGAAGTACTATCAAGTAATCCCGGGAATGAGAAGTTTAGATGCAATATGTGCTATAACAAATTCACGATGGATGAATTATAACAGATTTTTCAAATATCAGTGGTTTGTCGTTCTTTCATGCAAGTGTAAATAAAATCACTCCTTCCTAGCCTATTCTGAAAATACCATTTTTTTAATCTTGAAATAGTTGGATGTTAAGATCTATGTAAGTATGGATACCACTGATGGATCTTCAGATGATGGAAGTAAGAAAATTCAAGAGCATGATACGTATGTCACTAGAAAAAGATCAATGCATGATTCATCATTTCAACATCCTGTAAGAGTGGGAGAAGAATATGATGTAAATATCCTAGACATGAGTGGCAACGGTGATTCGGGGGTTACAAGGATAAGAGGGTTGATTACTTTCGTAAGAGGTACTAGACCTGACGATAGAGTAAGAATCAAAATCATAAAGATCGGTAAGGCGTATGCCAGAGGACAGTTAATTGCATATCTAGATTCTTGAAGTAAAATTTGATCGTTAGAATCTGCTCATATTGATTGTAAATATATTAAACCATATTTTAGATAGGAATAAAGAAGTTACTATATTACTTACTAGTTTTTAGTAAACCTATCATTACTCTTATCTGGTAAATACAATATTTCAAATATACTGTAATTAATTCCAATTACCATAAGATCTTATTTCAACAAAATTCGCCTATTGAATTTGGAAATACGTTGTTATGACCAAATTTTATCTATGAATATTATTAGGAGATAGTGTCCAAAATAATAGCACAACCTCTACAATGTCTAAAAAGAAATAAAATGGGCATTTTACTGTCTATTTGTATCAATCTGTTTTCTGTATATTCTGTACATCCCTATATACTAGATCGAAAGCAAGAATTAATATAGAAGAATCCTATTTAATAGAAACATAAATACAAAAAGAGATGCGCATAAAACAAAAATGAAGTTTATTATCCAATTTGTCGTGCTTGTAGTAATTAGTTGCACGATGGTCGGGACAGGTTCCTATATTGACAGAATATACGCATTTCATCAAAACTACCCAGAATTTAATACTGAAGATGAAGTTAAAGAAATTTATGAAGTCTTAAAAAATGCACCAAATTTTAATTCAAAACTAATGCAGATAGAAAATATGACAGATCTTATCAATGCTGGTTGCAGTGTGAATATGCTCATATCAGTAGGACCATCGGAAACCGAGAATGTGAAGTCCATGTTAGAAATATGTGATAATGAAGTAGTGGCCATGAAGTTGGAATGTGATGAACATTACGACCTCATGGAATATTGTAAAGATAAAGACGACTTCATGATGGATTATATATCAGAGAGGAACTTAAGTGAAAATCTGTCTGGTGGGGTGGCTTCAATTTCTCCTAATTAGGTTAGGTTGAACATTCTTTACCATTATCTTTACCTTTTGGAGATTCAATGTACAGATACTGTTATGTAATTAACCATTCTTTTGAATAGTTTTATCAATGATTCCTATGGATAGTAAGGACAGATAAATACTGGTAACTTGAAATAAAGGTTTAATTTGTTGAATTATTAGAGTTAATTATGGGAGTATTTCCGGTGAACTTTCTTTTTTGAATAAATTGGAACAATCTCATAACGCTCTCCTTATCCTGGCTAGTGTAATAGTTAAGTCGTTTCTGATGGCAATAGTCTCTAGTTATTTATTTTGTGGAAGTATTAATCCAAACGTCCTATTTTTTCATTGTGTTGAAAATGTCCCATTTGTAGGTGGAAGCATTAGCTGCAGTTGTGGTTATCGGGACTCTTTTTGGATATTATGTTTTAAAGCTCAAATCGTTTGATTCAATTTTTCCAAATTTGATGATTGGTGACTTTATAATAACTGCAATGTATTTTGGGGCATCCTTCTCTTCAACTTCTGGTATTGCTTCAAAAGTAATGATTTGGTTGTTTGGTATATGGATATTGGGTATGCTGATTGCGCCATTTAACAAGGAACGTACGACATTGAAGAAGGTAGCCGAATATGGAGCGATTATTGCCTTAGGAACGTTACTTACTGCACATTTCATTCCGTTTCTACAAGAATATCAATCTTCATATACAGTTAGCATGATAGTGACTAGTGTTCTGAGTTTATTCGGAGCTGGAAGAGACAGATAAATACAGTCAGGGATGATACGAGTTACTAGATTTATACTAAATGTACCTTTAAGCTGTTTTATCTAGTCTTTTATACAATACTTCATGGTTTCCCGTAGTATCATCTTCCCATATCATGTGTATACCACTTGTTGATACTGTAATAGAGGGACATTCGGAGATACCGATGTTGTTACTAACATTTATGGGTTTATCGATGCTAGTCCCATTCGCATTACTTTTAGTATAGAAGATTTCCTGATTACCATCTATATTATCTTGCCAAACAATATACGAATTATCACTAATGAGAATATTCTCGACATTTGATGAATTAGTAGAAGATAAAGGAATATTATCCCCAAAATCGTTACCATTGTTCATACTATTGCTGATGTAAACATACTTTTTATCAATTGGTACTAAGCTAGTCCAAGATACAATCACATGGTCTCCGTCTGCAGTTACTTGAGATTCTCCACCATCTATACCTCCATTATTTAGTTTATCAAGTTGAGTGGCATTTTGTATATTGTTAGAATCTTTATGGCCTTTAATCAATGAGATTTCTGTACCTTCACTGTCTTTTCTATCCCACGATACATAATATTCATCTGCACTTGCAGCTATTTTGGGATATGTTTCCAAGTCGCCCACTCCGATCTCTGTTAACTCTCCAAACGTTTTACCTGCATCATTACTCTTACTTAATAATATGATATTTTGCATTTCAATTCCAAAATTATTCCAAACAATGTAGACATTTTGTCCTTCTGCTGCCAGTTCAACATTGTACGGACTTATTGAATCTTGACTTATCACAATACTGTCAGAAAACGTCTTCCCACTGTCTAAACTTTTAGAGAACATTATCTCTCTTTCGCCCGACGACTCGTCTACCCATACAACGTAAATATGATTTCCAACACTTGCGATTTGTGGATGTTCAGAAAATCCTTCGTTATCACTTAGGTTTATGGATGAACCAAAATTAT
>DATFEX010000121.1:0-29804 GCA_035250685.1 Nitrososphaeraceae archaeon
TTTATAATTTTCTTATAAGTATAAAAAGGCAAATTATAGTCAAATAACATGTACGCATCTTGGGAAAAATGGGTATATGTCCAGTATGAAACTTTAATAAGTCTAGATTAGAATCTTAGAATGACGTAACGATTCTTAAAAATCACTAGCGATATTGTGCTTGTTTGTTACTCTTATGTAGTATAACCTTTCAGATTCTAAAGATTTATCTAATCTACATAAATAATTTTTGATGATTTGCTGGATGAAAGATCACGTCTTCCTACGGTTGTAAAAAACATTATAGTTTTTATCCTGGGAATCTTGATTATCGTTTCAATTTACCATTATTTTGAAACTGAGTTGGATAACCCGTTGCCATTCTTCGTGATTTATAGTGACACGATGGCTCCTGCGTTAAAGGTAAATGATTTGATAATTATTGGTGACGGGCATATGTTCAACAGCACAAAAGTAGGAGACATTATTGTATTCAATAAACCTGCGGGGGAGGACAGAGTTATCGTGCATCGTATAACTGAAATTACTTCAGAGAACGGAAAAAGAGTGATAATAACAAAAGGTGACTCCAGCCCTGTATCAATTCCCGGAGTTGATTTTCCTATAAATAGTCACAATTTTATTGGTAAAGTCAAGTTCGTTGTTCCAGAAATTGGCGTTATGCTAAGCCCACCAATAAATTACATCTTACTTGCAGCAATAATCTCGTCCATTGCACTTGTAATTTTTATTTACGGAAGAAAGAGAGCGGCATAATAATAGGAAACCAAGAAAAACTGTTATGTTATTGGTAAGTATATCGATTTCTAAATCCTTTCCATACTATCCAATGACTAATCATGAACAAAGATATTTATCGAATGAATGAAAAATTAAGTTAGGGGGTCTTATCCCTGGGAATTCCTGAAAAAATAAAAGAGATACAAGAAGAGATCCATAGGACGCAAATAAATAAAGCAACAGAATTTCATATTGGAATTCTTAAGGCCAAGATGGCCAAACTGCGGCGAGAGCTCGACGAAAATAAGCATGGCAAGAATGTTTCTTCGGGAAAGGAAAATGAAGGGTTTAATGTTAGAAAATCAGGTGATGCGTCAGTAGTCTTGGTGGGATTACCCAGTGTAGGTAAATCTACATTGCTCAATGCGTTGACCAATGCGAATTCACGTACTGGTTCCTACCAATTTACGACACTCACTGCAGTACCAGGAATGATGGAATACAAGGGTTCTAAGATTCAGATTCTTGACCTTCCCGGCATCGTAGAAGGAGCGTCTAAGGGTAGAGGGTTAGGACGTAAGGTTCTATCAGTAGCAAGAAATGCGGATCTAGTTCTAATGGTCTTGGATGTCTTTCAACCAGAGCTCCTAGAGATGTTAGAACGAGAGCTGCATGAAGTTGGGATTAGGATCAATAAGAAACTCCCACATGTGTTAATTGAAAAAGCTCATTATGGAGGAATCGCGGTACATGATCAGGTTTCAAACATCCCAGTTCATTTAGTAAAGGAAATTTTGAGAATTCATGGGATTAGTAATGGCCGCATAATGATCAAGGAACCAACCCTTACCATAGAACAACTGATAGATGTAGTGACAGGAAATAGAATTTACCTGCCATCACTTGTGGTGTTAAATAAAATCGATCTGGTTGATGGTAAATTTGTCTCCCAAATTGAAAAAAAGGTGCAAAATTTCATTCCTATTTCTGCTGATCGAAAAATAAACATTGATGATTTGAAAAGCCTGATTTATGATAAACTAGCTTTTATCAGAATTTTCCTAAAACCAAAAGGCGACAAGCTTGATGAAGAGCCGCTTATCATGAATCAAAATTGCACTATTCGTGATGTCTGTTTAAAGATTCACAGGAACTTTGTTAGGGACTTTAAGTATGCATACGTTTGGGGTACTAGTGTGAAATTTAGTTCCCAGAAAGTAGGATTAGACCACAGGCTTAACGACAAAGATGTACTGAGAATTATATTAAAGTAAGAGTTTCTAAATTAATTTTTATAATTGGAAAACTTAAAATCTACGTTTTTTTGGTATGTATAAGGGACTCTTGAAATATCCAAAGGTTGTTCTTACTGCAGATCGCACTCTTATGTCACCGTATAGAGGAATATCGTTAGCATCATTTTTTGGCTGTGCACCAGCGATTGATCCAAATAGATCGCATAATACATTGCTTTACAAGGTTCTTAAAAATCAGGTTACCCCTAGATTATTGTTTGATTTCATTTGTAATCCTATTTCCCATCATGGCGGTATCGCAGATTATGCTCCGTATGGATTGAGAAAGGTTGAAGCTTCTTTAGTAAGGGATGGCTATAGCAGAGAAGATGTAGTAGTTGCGCATCCAGATTACGTTGAAAAATTCATTGGCCCCGAAACTCAAGTAGTAGGTACCTATGAAATGGACCCATTAGGCATGGGCCCAGTAACTATGACTTTTACTTATGGCCGAAAACAGATTTCATACGATGAGTTCTACAACAGGGACCTCCATATGAAAATAAACAGAGCAAAGGAAAAAAACGGCAGTAAAGCAAAAGTTATTGCAGGTGCTTCGGGAACATGGCAGTACAATTATGATCCTGCAAAAATAGCAGAATATGGTTTGTATGGGATTGTAGAAGGCGACTTGGGTGGAATAGGTCCTGAAATTGATGGAGCTGGTGCCTCGTTCTTTGATGCACTAATTAATAACGAACTGGACACTGCTAATCCGTTCAAGAAAAATCCGTTCAAAGTTGAGATTAAAGAATTCGAAAAAGGTGGTAACAAATATCATGGCCGGTTTATTCATTATTGGAATGAACCTAAAGTAGACGAAATTCCAACCATAATTAATCCTAGTATGCATGGGATGATCGAGGTTATGAGGGGTTGTGGACGGGGATGCAAGTTCTGTGATGTAACCCTTAGACCGTTAAGATACTATCCTGTAGAGAAGGTTGTAAAAGAAATAGAAATCAACATGAAGTATGGAGGATTAAAAAATGCTTGGGTGCACAGTGATGACATTTTTGTTTATGGTTTGAATCCTAGAACTACTAAAAACATGCAACCAAATAGGGAAGCTCTTGAAGAACTCTTTTCGGGCATAATGTCTACTGGAATTGAACATACTAATCCTACTCATGGAACACTTGCTGGGGCTATTGCAGATGAGCGATTGATACCCAATATTTCTAAAATAATCAAGGCATCGGCTGATAACATGATAGGTATTCAGTGTGGATTTGAAACTGGAAGTATTAGATTGATAGGAAAATATGCGGATAGAAAATTATCTCCTTTCAAGCCTTCCGAATGGCACTGGGTTGTCAAGAATGGAATAAAGACATTAAATGAAAACTATTGGGTGCCTGCATTTACACTAATTATGGGATTAGACAATGATGAAACTGATGAAGATAGTTGGGAGACCATCGAGTTAATTCACTCATTGGAAACAGAACAACCAGATTCAAAGTTTACGACAACTCCATTGACATTTGTTCCTATAGGATTGCTTGAAAAATCAGACTTTTTTGATATTGGGAATACTATGGATGCTGCAAAACTGGGAGTAATGTACAAGACTTGGCAGCACAATTTCAAATATGGAATTCAAAAGTTTATGCACAAAGTAGGACGAGATAACCCAATTAAGAATGTCTTCTTTGCAGGTCTTGCAAGGACGTTAGGAGGCGTTCCGTTGGGAGCAATGGAAAGATACGCAAGAAAGAGAGGTCCTGAACATGAAAGAGTTATCGAGAAGATAAAGGCCAACTATTGGTAATCTTATCAAGCTTTACTAATTTCAGGAATAATCACTTCATTTTTCCCTTGCAATCATATATCGCCAGCATTTTTCAGTCGCCCTGCTGATCCCAATTCTAGGTGTAGTAATAACTGTTTTTGGCTCAATACCATCTTCTATGTGCAGTGCGGACCTACGGTCTGCTAGATTAAGACCATTATGTGATCTATTAATATCAAGAGCCTTTGCTAATTTGCCAGGGCCAGTTGCCAGGCTTGATTTATCCTTCACACTACACAAACGAATCATGATATCTATTCCTTCTAGGGGTAACAATGATCTAATTAATACAGCACCAGCTTCACTGCTGGCGGCCCGTGCCGTGACATTCATACAATGATACATCCCATAAATAAAATAAACATATGCTTTACCAACATCTCCAAACATTACTGAATTTCTATTGGTTATGCCGTTAAATGCATGACTAGCCGGATCATTTTTTGAACCATAGGCTTCCGTCTCACATATGATACCTGACAATCGTTTTGGCTTACCGGAACCATCGTCATATAACCGGACTAGTTTCTTACCTAGTAGTCCCCTTGCAACAATTGCAGTGGGTCTTAAATAGAATTCAAGACCTGGTTGTGTCATTCGAAATAAAATGAAAATAAATAAAGATAATAATATTTTGATTACCACTGTAACAAAGATGCTTACTTGAAGATATCATTCTATTAAGAAAGTGGCATTAGCATAAATACTAAAAATACCAAGCTCTTGATGTGATAAAGTTTAACAGTTTTAGCCTTTTAAAGAAAAACAAATGTGAATTTTGTGGAGAAGGTTTCAGGACGTTAGAACAGTTAATGCAACATTTTCAAATTAAGCATGATAACAAGACTTACGAATGCAAACAATGCAACATGAAATTTGAAGGGATGGAACCCATGCGTGACCACATTAAGAAGAATCATAGCTACAAAAAATGAATAGGAGTGCCCTATTCACGATTTATGGACATAAAACAATAAAATATCCTTAATGTACCACAATAGTAAATGAAATGTTTAAAATGTGGCAAAGAATTTGAAGAAAAGGAAATTGAAGATCCATCTTCATCAAAGTATCCATCTTGTAATGACTGCTGGAAAGAATGGACCACTTACGGGGTGATGGTGATTAACGAAATGCATCTAGACATGTCATTGCCAGAACACAGAAAAGCACTAAAGAAATATGAAAGGGGTTTCTTCGGTTTGGATAAAGTCGAGGAATTGAAAAAGAATCCTGAAAATCCAGAACCTTCTAATTGATTATCACTTTGACAAGATCTGGAGGAATTTTTTTCAAAATTTCTCCCCTCTTAGGATTAATGAATAACGCTTCCTTTAGACAAACCAAGAGTTTTATGCGTTCAACTTCATCAAGTGAATTAAAAATATTTAGTATCAAATTTCCATCCAACTTATCGAAAAGCTTGACGTCATCTAAAATCAAAAGATAGCTGTGTAGTAATTTAGTTAGTTCACTGGGATCTATCTCAGAAATAACTTTCATCCAAGTTCTTGTTAGTTCAACCAGCTTGTCTTGATTAATCAAGTTCATAGAAGTTAAACTTCTAGCAATAGTGTCTTTTTTTTCCGATTCGGTCATCTCGATCAACTCCTTTACTTTTTTCCTACAAACGGAAACTTTTAGAAAATCAGGAAGGTTGGCCATAATAAAAAGTAAGTTTTCAATGTCACCATTGTTTGACTTGTTATTCAAATTAGAAAATCACGATTCAGTTTATCGTTAACATATTTAATTTATTGTCCCCCATTTTTTCATACTTGGGCGTAATTTGTCTATTTAATTTGAATCTAGAGGTGGCATACCTGATCATTAGTTATTGATGTATGATAAATTAAATTCAATTTCAAGTAATAACTGGATAGAATCAGCATGATAATTTAATTAGATTAAACCTTCCAAAAATGCTCTTATAGTTAGAGTGGTATATTACTATAGAGTTTAGAATTGTCAGAACTGACTGAAATAAAAAGAGTCTTTGAAGGACTTCATACACTCTATGAGATTCATTTGCCAAAGGTTCATCCAAAGCTCATTCATGATCTGATGATGCGAAAACGAAACGATCCAGACAAAGATCCGTTTTATTTAATAGAAGTTTTTACGAAACCAGAGATCAATTCTGAAGAAATGCGTACTTATATTATTACCAAAACTGGTATGAACCCAACGATACACGATAGTGGAACTCATTACGCATTCAATAATAAACTAACTTTAGAATTCCTAAAAGAGTTGTCAGATCTAAAAGACGTAATTGCCATCTATGGTGACTACATGGGCGCTGTGACAGGTGTAGGGGCATCACATGATCATAGAGAGCACGAACACGGATGGGTAAAATAGTATTCCAAGTACGACCAAAATATACAAAAATCAAAAACAAAAATTAGTTATGGGTTATTAGATTAGATTGAGTACTTTGCCTATTATGTTTTGATGATCTGCATCTACTTCTGTTGTAACAAGTAGGAGATGATCATTATCAAGAGGGGCAGTTATACGTTTTATCTTCTCATATTCTGCCATAGCATATTTTCCTTTACCGACTTTAGAAGATAACGAATTGCGCAAACCCCATCTAGCAAGTGCCTGCAAATTTGACCTTTTGGTTTCCTCAGCTGTTAGCAAATTAGCCAACCCTTCGCGTTGACCTCCGAACTTGATCTCACCTGATTCATCACATACACCAGCAAAACGAATTTTTGGATCCAGATCTAATACATCCTTACACAACTTTGTATAATCCATTTTAAATAATTACATTATCCCAAATCAACTATATAAAATTGTGTCATCCCAAATTTGCAACCAACCCTCATGTGTATCATGCTGCCCCTACGCTTGACAAGGGATCTGAAAATGTCATTATACAATCAATATCAGATTGATAATTTTGTGCGAGCAAAGGATTCCAAAGTGTTTGATTATCCTTATATTTAATCACAATTTAATTGAAATTGAAAATGAGCTGCAAAGTTATAGTAGGTGGTTTTTATGGTGATGAGGGAAAAGGCAAGATTATCGCATATTTGTCAATTAAGGATAACCCGAAAATAGCTGTGAGAGGCGGAGTTGGAGCAAATGCTGGACACACATTTGTCTACAATAATGAGACTTTTAAGGTCCGCATGCTCCCCAGCGCTGTTTTGAATCCTGAAACAAAACTATTGATAGGCGCAGGAGTTCTTGTCACACCAGAGGTTCTGATAGACGAATCTCAAAGATACAATGTTGCAAAAAGGGTAATAATAGACAATCATTGTGGCGTTATTGATGAATCTCATATTATGCGCGATATGGAGGATGCTCATTTAAAAAAAATTGTTGGAACAACAGGTACGGGTACTGGTCCTGCAAATTCTGATCGTGCTCTAAGGAAACTAAAGTTGGCAAAAGAGGTAAATGAGCTAAAAAGCTATCTCGGGAATGTTTCTGACATTGTAAATGAATCAATTGATATGAGTCAATCTGTTCTTATAGAGGGAACACAAGGAACTTTTCTATCACTTTATCATGGAGATTATCCTTTTGTAACTTCAAAGGATGTTACTGCTTCAGGTATATGTTCTGATATTGGAATAGGACCCAAGAAGGTCGACGAAGTAATTCTGGTCTTTAAAGCCTATGTGACACGTGTAGGCGGTGGACCACTAGAAAACGAACTCACTGTTGATGAGGCGAGTAAATTAGGGTGGGTAGAATATGGAAGTGTCACGGGGAGACAAAGGAGGGCCTCGCCTTTTAATATGGATCTAGCAAAAAAGTCAGTATCTATAAACAGTGCTACTCAAATAGCCGTTACTAAATTAGATGTTGTCTTTCCTGACTGTGCAGGTCTAAAAGAATACTCTAAATTAACACCCGATGCAAGGAATTTCATTCAAGATATTGAGGATAAACTAGGCGTTGATGTTGTCCTCATAGGAACTGGAGCAGAGATAAACGACACAATAGATCGGCGTAAAGAAAATTAGCCATAATATTCATCCCCTAAACTATCTATTGACTAAAAAGCCCCTTATTCGTATGATTTTAATAATGTTATTTTAAAACGTAGTAGCATTGCAAATTAAATCACCTTTTTTCATTGAAGTTTCCACTATTCAAGATTTTGGTAGACTTGTGTGTGCCTTTGAACGTACACCGCTCCTCACATTCTCATTCAAATCGGGAAAAGATGATTTGCTGGCAACTCAAATTGACTTTCTAAATAACGTTCCGGTGATATATTATGTCAAACATTCATGTGGCGGTCAATATCTGGCTTACAGAAATATTAGCGGAATTGAAGATGTTTCAATAGTAGAAAACATACAAAATCCATCTCTGGTATATTCACCGATTATTTCTGTCGAGAAGTTCCCCACCATCTTTTGGCGAAGACCCAAGGGCGGAAAGAATATGAATTATTCACCAATTAAGTTGAGCAATTTTCAAAGCCTTGTAAAAATAGCATCCTACAAGATGATCTATGAAGAATCACCTCTCCCACTTTTTGTGTTCAACAGTACAAAGAAGTCGAATTATGTTGTAGGCACAGCTCTGAATATGGCTGAATCTGATGGAGTCTCCTACTTTTATTATGCTACTATTCCAGACTATACTTCGTATTCGTTCATCAGGTATTCCAGTCTTAAATCAGAAGACCCAGTATTTACAAACAACATTGAGGAACATGGCTATATTTACATCAAACTCATAAAGTTACTTGCTTCTCATCCCTTAGTGAAAGTCGATGAGTAAAGCTTTCCCATATAGAGAACGCTTTAAGCAAGTTTCAGAAGATAAGAAGAGTTCAATAATATTAGCGCTTGATCTGGAAACACGCTATCATAACATTCGATATATTGAAAGATTGATAGAGAATCTTCATCCAAACTTGTGCGCAATCAAAATAAATTTCCACCTCATTCTACCATTGGGAAAGAAAGAAATTCAGAGCATAAATAAAATGATTCATTCATTTGGCTTGTTATCAATTGCAGATATCAAACTAAATGATATCAGTAATACGAATCGAATAACATTACAAAATTTGCATTCAATGGGTTTTGATTCGGTGATAGTAAATCCAATAATAGGACAAAAACAATTAAAATCATTGGTTGATTTTGCCCATAAAATGAGAATGGGTGTAATTGCGCTCGTTTACATGAGTCATGAAAATGTTAGCGAAGGATATGGATTGAATATATTTCAAGGAAAGTCAAGCAGACGAAAGATTTTGCCCCTTTTTGAGATATTCTTAAAATATGCGAACAAAAGTAATGTTGATGGAATAGTAGTTGGAGCAACTCACCTGAAGGCCTTAAAGTATATCTCCTCAATTTCCAATATTCCTATTTATTCCCCTGGTGTGGGTACTCAGGGGGGTAACCCAAAATTGGCAATCACCAATGGAAGTACATACCTAATTATCGGCAGATCCATTTTAAGTTCAAAAAACAAACCCAAAACTCTATCAAATTTGTTAAATATGAATAGAACCTGAATGCCCCATTATTTGTTTGAGGTTAAATTCTTTAGAAATTCATTTGCAGATGCTAATGCGCTCTTTGCATTTGAATATGTTAGTTCATTGAGTGCATTGTTTATTTCTATCCATTGATAGCCAATGTGCTCATGTGAAATTTCTACTTCATTTACTTTTGTTGATGCAAGAAACAAAGTTACCTGCTTTGAAATCAATTTTGACTTTCTAGTATAATCATAATTCAAAATGTGCCTAAATCCTGGTAATAAGGTGAAAATTTCAATACCTGTCTCTTCTTTTAGTTCCCTGGTTGCGGCCTGTATTTCTGTCTCATTATTTTCAATATTCCCCTTTGGAAAATCCCAGTGACCTGAATTGTAATGAAGTAGTAACACAGACGGAGCGGAATTTTCAAAATTATCCGAAATTAGGATAAATCCAGCAGAACTTTCTGTAATCATGTTAATTCTTCAAATTGATTCCATATGACCTAACTGTTATCAGAATTGTCTTTTTCATCCAATTCGACTTCTGCTGAAATCGGTGAATAACCATGAATTTCTAACCATTCCTTCTTATCCATCCATCTGCTGCAAAACCACTTCAATTTCTTTTGATCATAATCTCCATGTTGTGGCATTAATAGAATACATGGAAGATGATAGCCTTATCAACATTCTCCTATTTACCATATCTTCTACGGCGTCTTTGAAATGTCCTTATCGCCCTCATAAGATCTATTTTTCTAAATTCTGGCCAAAAGACATCCATAAATACCAGTTCACTATATGCGCTCTGCCACAAGAGAAAACCACTCAGCCTTTTTTCGCCAGAAGTTCTCAAGATGAGATCTGGATCAGGTTGAGGGAGGTGCGAAGTATATAGATACGAATCGATTGAATTTTCATCAATATCAGATATTTTCAGCTCTTTATTTTCTACTGCATGAGCTATCTTTCGGATTGCCTCAACTAATTCCTGCTGTCCACCGTATGCTACAGCTATATTAAGAAATGTGAGATCGTAATGATTGGTCTCTTTTTCTAGCTTGGATAGAATGTCTTTAATCGACTGAGGGAGGGCGTCAATATTTCCAATGGCCTTAATTCTCATTTCCCGCTCATGAATTCGGGAATCATTGTATAATTTTTCTAGTTTTGATGCAAGCAGGCTATAGATATCATCTAGTTCCTTTTTATCACGATCCAGATTTTCAATCGACAATACGTAAAGAGTGGTTATCTTAATCCTAAGATCATAAATCCAGCTTAACAACTGTTCTGCCTTGTCTGCTCCCATTGCATGAGCACCCTTACTGGCAAAAAAATTGTATTTTGCCCATCTCCTATTTCCGTCTAAAATAATGGCAACATGGTTGGGCAGCGGGTCTTTTTCTATTTGTGATTCTAATTTGCGTTCATAGAACCTATAAAACCAATTATTAGCAAGTAGGTGATAGAAAAAGCCGTACATTTGCCTTCCAATCAAATGATTTTAAATCATATAATAATGCTATGAATGCAAGATTACTAATGTTTCAGTTGCTCTCCACCTTTCTTGTTTCTGAAGTATTGAAACAAAAATGTGGTAGCGACCAACGTAACAGCAAGTCCAATAAGTAATGATGAAATAAGATTAAACGGACTGGTCTTTTCTGTCAGCACTGAAGTAAATTGAATGGCTGGTATGTATATCAAACCAAGTATAACTAACCTCAAGATATCCGAAAGTATTCTAATACTTCCTTTGAACCAGTTACTTAGGAATATCCCTCCAAAAATAGTGCCTAGCCCTATCCAAATGAGGGTAATAGAACCATTGACAAAACTCCCTACTACCGCTTTGGTTGTAATGATTTCGGAAGCCCCAGCATCTTTTGCAATCGCTCCGTCTGGTATGTCTGAAATACCATTAGATATTCCTACCAATATTATCATGATACCAGCAAACGTTGAAAATATTCTGATGAATGTTGACGGCGTAGTCCTATTAAGAGAACCTATGGATTTGTCAATATCAAATGCCCTAATTACAAATGCAACACCAAGTACACTCAAAACTATGGCCAAGGCCTCTCTCGTAAACCCAAAAATGGTGGCAAACCCACTCGAAATTAGAAGAGCTCCAGGTACACCTAAAAAGAATTTGGAATATCTTGGATCATACATTAACATCTTCACATATTTTCCAAATACTGCATATGAGTACTCGACACTTCTACTATGTCGTATGATTATCCTTTGTATTGATATTACAGGGACCATAGCCTGAATGAGAGGAATTACAGTTTCATCGTCTTCGCCATCAGAAACAATTACTACCCCTTCGGCTTTGAATTTTGATAGAACTTCTATTAACTCCGAAGATATTTTTTCATCTGCTTCAATACCTCTATTGTAGGCTCCGGTAATTACCGAAACTTCGGCTTCGTAGCCTTTGGTTACAAGCTCCTCATATATCTTGACAGCACCAAATATTGCATTGGCATCGGCATCTTCCGGATCTTCTATTGCCAACCTAGTTCCTGCATTAATACACTGGTCTCTTCCAAATACAGGAGTTTCAACCCCTCCATTTTTCCCTAGATCGTCGTCTCTGTCTATACAAACGACGAGGACTCTCTTATAGTGGGTTGAAATTGAACCATAATCCAAATTTCTTTTATCCCTAATGTATTCTAGGTCCTTGGGCAATCTTTTCTACAAATTGAAATATGTAGCAGAGGCTAATTAATTTGATGGTCCAATTATAGTGTTAATTTTTAGTAATAATAATACAATCAGCGAAATAATAGATATCGCGGTTCATCAAATCCCCATACTAAAAAATTATTAGGTAATGCTGAACGCAGCCTAAACAAAAAGACTTATGTAAATATATTGATATCAAATTATTAATTGACATCTAACTCTAGCAATGACAGATCTAGAAACACGACATCTAAGTATGCAATGAGAACAATCAGATATCAGAATTCACTTATGGTAAATGTATGTGATCTTTCATTAATAGATAAACAGATTCAACATGGCGATATTACGATTGACATTAAAAAAAATTACTGGATGGATAAAGTGGCAGATGAAACCGAAATAGAATCGTATTTAAAAAAATCATCAATTTCAAACTTGGCCGGAAAAGATACTGTGGAAAAAGCAATTGAACTAAATCTCGCAAAGAGATCAAGTGTAAAGTATTTTTCAGATGTTCCATTTCTAATGATATATAGATTTAGACAGTCATACTGACTGTCTATATTCAAACAATAAATAAATAATAAAGCCACGAATCTTTAACGAGGGATTTTTAATGAACAACAATGAAAATGATCACCTAAGCCTATCATTACATATTCCTGAAGACCGAATTTCGGTGGTTATCGGAAATAAAGGAAAAACAAAAAGCGATATTTCTAAAAGATGTAGCGTTAAAATCGAGATTGAAAGTGAGACAGGGGAAATAACAATTACCTCAACATCTAAGAATTTCGATCAATATGGAGCATTAAAGGCTAGAGACATTATAAGTGCAATTTCAAGTGGTTTTTCTCCTGAAAGGGCATTTAGAATCCTGGAAGAGGAAACCCTGTTTCAAGTACTGGATCTTCGTAATTTTACAAGTTCAAGTAATTCCACCAATCGCATAAAAGGCAGAATTATTGGTGAGAAAGGCAAAGCAAGGAAAAATCTTGAAGAACTTACTAATACATTCATTTCAATATATGGACACATAATAGGACTGATTGGGGATTATGAGGAAACAAAGCTTGCCACAGATGCAATAATGTTACTAATTAACGGGAGATCCCACAAGACCGTCTATGAAATGCTTTATCAAGCAAAAAGAAGATCTAAAATAGAAAAGCTACAACTCTGGGAAAATTAAGTTATTCCAAGCATGTTACTATTGATCATATCATGGAGCTTTTTAATGTACTTGTAATTATTCCAAATTTCTATTAGATACTATATTGTATAAAACCAATACAATATTGTAGTAACAAGAATAGTTGAATTATTTTATTGATCTTTCCATCTTCTAAAGAGGTCGTGTTCTATATTTAATTGATCAAGAATCTTGCCAACCAAGTGATCGACTATTTCTTCAATCGTAGATGGATTGTGATAGAATCCAGGCATCGCAGGAAGAATGATTGCGCCAGCTTCCTGTAACTTTATCATATTTTCAAGATGAATTCTTGAAAGTGGAGTTTCCCTTGGAACTATGATCAGTTTTCTTGATTCTTTTAAGGTAACAGATGCAGCACGTGAGATAAGAGTATCGTCATAGCCATTTGCAATGCTTGATAGTGACTTCATGCTACAAGGTACAATGACCATCCCATTGTGAAGGAATGAACCGCTTGAAACAGAAGCGTCCAATTTGAAATTATCGTAATTGACAGAAGAGAGTGATTTCACATATTCTAATGTCTTATTGGTTTCAATTTCTATATTTTTTTTTGCCCATTCACTCATTATTAGATATGTTTCTATTTTGATTGAATGCAAAATCTCAAGAAGTCTTATTCCGTAAATAATGCCCGATGCTCCAGAAAATCCTATTACTATTTTGTCATTTCTTGTCTCTGCCAATACGCAAAATAATGTTGAACACTTATTTATTGTTGTTATTAATCGAACACCATGCTAACGGTATTTGGAACTGTTGCATTAGATACAACGCGTACTCCATTTCACACAATTGAAAGAACCTTAGGAGGTACAGCTACCTTCTCTTCACTGTCAGCATCCAATTATGCGCCCACTTCATTAATTGGGGTCGTAGGCTATGATTTTCCTGAATCGTATTTACAACTTTTGAGAGACCGTCTTGATATAGGGGGATTGACCATCAGCAAGACTGAAAAAACTTTTCATTATGACTCATCTTTTGGATATGATCTCGCAAGGAGAACAACAAACAAAACTGAACTAAATGTAATTGCAAATTACCAATCTACAGTACCAGAAGAATATATTGACTCTGAATTTGTATATCTTGCAAATAACGATCCAGTGCAAAATATGAACATACTAGAATCATTTTCTGATCCAAAGTTAGTTGTTTGTGATACAATGGATTTTTGGATTCTCAATAAGCGAGACGATGTAATGAAATTAATAAATAAAGTAGATGGAATAATGTTAAACGAATCGGAAGCCAAATTACTGTTTAAGGAAAATAATATTTTAAAGTGTGCCAGATTGCTTGTATCCAATGGACCATCTTTTGCGGTAATAAATAAGGGAGAAAATGGATCTCTTCTTTTTCACAACAATGAATTCTATCCACTTCCAGCATTTCCTACTGAATTAATTAAGGATCCTACCGGAGCTGGAGATTCATTTGGGGGCGCATTCATAGGATATTTATCCGAGCAAGAAAAAAGAGACTCTAAGGCTTTGAAAAATGCAATGATATATGGAAACATAATGGGTTCATTCACTATAGAGGACTATGGCATTCAAAGTCTTGTTAGTGTAAAAGCAGAAGATATCAAGCAGAGATATCAAAAATATAAAGAGATATTTACGATCTAAAATGAACTCACAATACAGTTAATCTTCAGATGTTTAGTTATTTAATTTAGATTTAACTTGAATATGACTCGTTGTAAACATGATTTACTCTTATCTTATTGATAATGTAAATAGGCCCTATTCACTAATCTATTCTATTGAACTGATGACATTTGGAAAACATCAAGGATTCACTAATATCAAAAATTAACCTCTCCGAGTTAGAGGCACAGATATTTCTGTATTTGATAAAAAATGATAAGACACCGTCAGAAAGGATATCAAGTGATCTAAATCTACCCCTCAAAGACGCAGAGGAGTTGCTAAATGGGCTCATTGAAAAGGGAATGATTTTGGAACTTTCAGGCATGTATCAGACATTTCATCCAAAATTTTCAATCATAAATGCATATCGTCGACATTGTTTAAAGATTGGAGTAGAATTCAAAAAAAATATCCAAATCGATAGCCTTGCTTCTTCGATTGAGAGAATGCATGAATCTGCAAGAACTAAATATGGCAATTAGAATCAATAATTTGTCTAATGTCAACCGTTCCAGAAAACAAGGTGGTATATTTTGGGGTCATTAATATTAATGAAAATAACAAAACTATAGGAGCTGTTGATATTTGGAGAAATGTAATAAACAAGAAAATTTTCTGTGAAGAAAAAAGATTGGGTATTCTCGAAATTGTAGATTACATTGGTATGCCCTCTATTCCGGAAGGTCAGGAGTGGGCCGTAGCGATAAATAGAAATAGAAATGGAAAAGAAAGATGGAAATTAATAAAATTAATAAAAAATGGAGATTTTTCTTTCATTGATACCGATGATGAAGCTACGATTAATGTTAATGTGGTTGATTATAAGATAGTAGATGACAATTGGTGGAGTTTTCTGGTCTCAAAGAACATTAACAAAAGTATTGAAGTAACAAATGAGGAAAATCCAAAGTGATCCGTGACTCTTTCACATCAGACGAACCGGAAATTTATGTAGAAAAAGCGCAGGGTGGACAGTATGCAAGCAAATTGAGAGGCTACTTTATCATCAAAGGCACCAAGTTAAAGTTCAATGCTATTGCCTTTGGAAGGATTGGAGGACATAATATCAGCCTAAATTTAACAAAAAAAACTTTAACTAAATTAACAGAACTGGGCTATGACACTGAAGATTTCCAATTAGTATTGCAAAGGAAACTTGTTGAAGGAGAAATTATTCTCATAGATCCAGCGACCAAAAGTCAAATCAAACCATAGCGTCACTTAGTGCATTTTTGCATGTACATCTATTTCTTGTTTCAGGAATAGAAGGTATGAGCGCTCCGAGTAAATCCTTTATCTTCTTGGCATTCTTGGCCAACACTTCAAGTATTTCCTTGGATGAAACTGGATTTTCGTACCAAACATCGTAATCAGTAACGGTAGCGATAGACATGTAGCAAATTTGCATTTCTCTCGCAAGTACAGATTCTGGCACTAGTGTCATTCCAAGAATGTCGCCATGCAAAATATCCTTGAAAAATTTTGATTCCGCTCGGGTTGAAAATCGCGGACCTTCAATACAAATGTAAGTAGAACCATCATGAACTTCATATCCTAATTCTTTACTAGTTTTTAGAAATATATCCCTTAGCTCATTACAGAAAGGATCTGCACATGAAACATGGCATACCTGTCCTTCATCATAAAATGTATACTCCCTTTTTTTAGTAAAGTCTACAAATTGATTTGGTAATACAATATCACCTGGTTTGAACTTTTCTTGCAGGCTTCCAACAGCTGACGGCGCAATGATTCTAGACACACCTAATGAATTTAGGGCCCAAATATTTGCCCTACTATTTACTCTGTGCGGAGGGATTGTGTGGCCTTTACCATGACGCGGAACAAACGCAACGGAACGACCCTTGTACTGACCTATAGTTACTAGATCGGAGGTCCGCCCATACGGGGTAAAAATCTTTATTGATTCCGGATCGATTAGTAGTTCAGGATCATAGATACCAGTACCACCAATGATACCAATTTCAGCACGATGTGTCTTCAAATCAATCAAACTCCAAAATACTGTTTACCTTGTAGCCTTTCTTTTTTAACATATTTGGTCCTTCTAAATAGTTTAGACAGATGATAAATACGAATCCCACTACTGTCGCTCCAGATTTTTCTACTAGGGATGCTGCGGCCATTGCTGTGCCTCCAGTTGCTAGTAGGTCATCTGCAATCAAAATTTTTTCTCCACTCAAAATTGCATCCTGTTGAATTTCCATGACCCGAGTTCCGTATTCGATGGTGTAAGGTTCCTTTGAGGTTGGACCCGGTAATTTTCCTTCCTTTCTGATCAAGACCAACCCCTTTTTCAGACTTGATGCAAGCAGTGATCCTACAAAGAATCCACGAGCTTCAATTGCTGCAATCTTGCTTATTTCAAGATTGTTACAGATTTCAAATAATCTCTTGTCAAGATAGGTCAGCGATTCAGAAGACCTTATGAGAGGGTTTACGTCCTTGAATGAAATTCCCTTTGTTGGAAAATCAGGCCAAATTCTAACAAGTTCTTTAAACTCGGCATCATTCATGATTATTGATTTTCATATCCTCTTACACTGCATAATTAACGTTCCGATACTTCATGATATCTCAACAAAACGAAATTGAATGGTATTAAATTTTAGTTTGTGTTTGTTCCGAATATTCTATCAAAGTATTCAGACTGTTCGTTAACCACTTGAGCAGATTCGCCCTCGTCAACACCTGCCAAATCCTTGGCTAGTTTTTTCTTGTACCCTAATTGCATTTGTCTTGCAATTTGAATTCTTTGAGCCTGAGGAGATCCTGCACCATGCATAGATTCAGTCAGATACCCGACAGCGTTTCGTCCAAGTGTCATATTTTCGATTAATCTTAAGATTCGCATCCTATTTTCAGTCGAAACTCCCTTTCGACCCTTCAAATATTTTTCAAGAAGTGGTCCTGTATCAGGACTACGGAAATCCTTTTCAGACGGCATTGTTACCATCAATCCTCCGGCTATATCCTGGGCAAGTCTACCGATTTCGTATGGAAACCTAGTTACATTATGCTTACAGACATTTGCAAGCATATCATCATTTTGATAGTTTCCAGATGGCGTCTTGTGAGCCTGATATGATGATGCGATACCAGCACCAAAGATAGTTTCGTTGAGATGTGTCATTTCAACAAGTTTATCCTTGATATGAGATGCATTTGAAATTCCATTGTAATCTGCAACTGAAGCTGCTGCACCTATCAATACGTCCCCAAGGCCAGTCTTGCAGACATAGCTGCGCCTGTGATAACATGTAAATCTTTCAACAAGCATAGAAGCAAATTCGTATTCCCCATCCATGAAAATGAGTTCATTTGGAATGAAAGCATTATCAAAGATAATCATTGCTTCTTGACCTGAAAATTTGGAATTACCTGCATCCAAATCGCCACTCTCCATACTACGAGTATCACAGGATTGTCTACCATAGATATAGGTGATACCCTCTGCATCAGCTGGAATGGCACCAACTATTGCATAATGCTTATCCTCGTCTTTTAATCGCATAGTTGGCATTACTAAAATCCAGTGTGAATTTATACATCCTGTTTGATGTGCCTTTGCACCAGATATGTAAATTCCATTTTGGTCCCTCTTGGAGATATGTACGAAAAGGTCTGGATCCTCCTGCTGTGAAGGGCTCAAACTTCTATCGCCCTTGACGTCTGTCATTGCACCCCCAATTACAAGATTTTCCTCTTGCATTCTCTTTACGAATTTCTTGAATCGATCATGATAAGGTGTTTTGAATTTTTTATCTATTTCGAATGTTGTTGAATATAATGAATTCAGTGCATCCATTCCGACGCATCTTTGAAAACATGTCCCTGTGAGTTGTCCTAACCTTCTTTGCATTCTATTTTGATTAACCAGGTCCTCAGCACTTTCTGCAATATGTAAGAATCTATTAACGTGATTACTTGTAAGTGAGGATTCTGCAGTTGCCAATTCAGGATCTTTGTCAGCAAGATCGTATGTTTCAGCTACTGCATTAATTGATGGTCTAATCATAGGATGATCTACTGGTTCATTTACGAGTTCACCAAAAAGGTAAACCTTCATTTTCCGTCCTCTCAAGCTCTGAATATACTCCTCTCCGGTCCTTATCGGCATGGCTATAATTAGAATTCACCATGATAATATTTATATATTTTTAAAAAAATTCGGGAAATTCTACATCAAAAAGATGTGTTATTTCTTGGCGCCCAGTGTCCTATTTTTAAGCCTCATATTCTTGCCATGACATTTTCTGCACCTTGAAGCAAGTATAGGATTCTTACCTCCGCAGTCAAAGCATATTTTATAGAATAACCTTCTTTGTTGGGCAATTTGTTTTTTATTAGCATCAGTTATTGGCATCCACACATGATTTTTTTATCCTAAATTTTTGTTTTTCGAATTTGGCCCGGAAGATAAGACGTTTGCTGTCTGAAACCAAAGCGATGGATGCAATTAATGAGGGGTTTTGATTTGGATTTTCATTAGCAAAGCCCATTTTCAAAGCATAAATATGAAAACCTTATCTGCAATGAACGCGTTAATAATAGCATGTCTACAGAGCAGTCAAGTAAAACTGCTGAAAGGCAAAATGTGAGCAAATGCGAGATTTGCGGAAAATCATTTGAGAGTGTGGATATGCTAAATTACCACAATTTGCTTGAACACAGCGAACACAAACGACCGCCAATCGGAATAGGATAACTCTGTGTCTTATTAGCGGTTGTATAGTGTAAAGTAGTTAAAGCCATACAAATTCTATAAGTTAGCAATTCTTATTACCGCTAAGAGTACTATATCATAGATGTTTGGCAAAGCGAAATGTAAATTATGTGGCCAAAGCGTCAGGTTTGCACTAAGACATTTGAGTCAAAAACATCCTGAGGTCATGGGTGACAAAGATGTTTCCAAGTTAAAAATGGAAAACATCATGAAGAAATATTTTACATAATCTGGACGAATTAGATAGATATTTTTGATGGCCATGTTTTTACTTAAAATGAAAGTCGAACGGAGATTTCTTTTATTTGAAGATTGAAAACGCCTTAAAGGACCAGTACAGGAAGTTAGCCAAAGATCAAGGATTTCGTAGCAGGTCTGCTTACAAACTTTTAGAGATAAATAACAAATATAATGTAATAAAACCGAACGATACCATTTTAGATATTGGTTCCGCTCCTGGAGGCTGGTTGCAGGTAGCCAAAAAATTATCTGGTCCAACTGGAACCATTGTTGGCATAGATATAAAGCCCATTAAAACAATTACTGGAATTTCCACGGTGCTGGTAGACATCGAGGACGAGAATTTAGTAGAAAAAATAAGAAAAGACTTTCCATTTTCTTTTGACGTGATACTCTCAGATCTATCTCCAAAAGTTAGTGGGATATGGCATTTTGACCACGAGAGACAAATATCTCTTACGTTGGTTGCATTACAAGTTTCTTCAAAACTTTTGAAACGAGGTGGAAATGCAATTTTTAAGATTTTTGATGGAAGTTACTCAGGAGAGATTAAGCAGGAAGCTGCAAAAATATTCTTGAAAGTCACAACATCCAAACCTAAGGCCAGTAGACAAAAGAGCAGTGAATTTTACCTTGTTTGTACATCTTTTAAGGGAAATAGTTAAATAAAAAATAGGCTAGAGTGTTTCTCCGACGCCAGGAGTGTCCTTTTCTAGTTTAGCGATTTTCTTTGCCAAATTCTCCATTGTTCCAGGTATATGACATTTACACATGCAATCAGTGCATTCGAGATGTCTATTGCTCTTACAGTCGAGGGAAATGGCGGTCGTAGTGCTCATTAATAGTAAGGATAGAATGATGCGTATTATAGTCTTTTCTTGAATATCGAGAGAAATGTGTAATTTGCTCCTTTTTACATTAAATTCAACTACTTAATACTTTAGAAAGATTTTATTTAACGAATAATATGTAACTTCATACCTGATTGCTTAAATTGCTTGTTTTTATATCTGAACTTGACTAATGAAAAATTATGATCTAAGGTCTATTTGGATTTGTAAAGAATGCAGATCTACATTCTCATTTCGTTCTGATGTTGAAGAACATGTCGAAAAGATGGGACATAACAACATTAACGAGTATGACATGATGTCTGGAAAACTCTTGAGTGAGGAATAATTTTCTACAGCTTGCCTTTGGACCATCTTATAATAGGATTGGATTAGTTAATACTTAATATAAAGAAAAAATTGAGTAGATTTTGAGCCGGGGTCGCCTAGCCTGGTAGGGCGCAAGCCTGGAACCAAACGCGGATTGAAAGCTTGTGACCTGTGAAGGTCTCGAGGGTTCAAATCCCTCTCCCGGCGTTCTATTCCGTTTCATAAGGAAAATAATTTTAGTATTTGACGCAAGACAACGAGGAAATGTATTTTTCATAAAAATGAATTATCTGCGAACATAATCTTATAGTGCATCACTATGAGTGGTCGATGATACCAATAATGGACATTGATATCAAGATGAGTTTTATTCGTCTACTTATTGTGAATTAATACGATTAATACAAAATAATATACCAAAACGGTCCATTCGTCTTGTTGAACAATTAATATCTTATAGTTAAAGTACATGCTTTGACGATCCGCAAGTTTTATTAGTATTATGGCTGTTGTAGGTATGAGATGTATAAAATTATAAATATTGGTATAATACTTGTCGCAATAGCTGCATTGTTAAGCTCTGCAGGATCATCAGTTATTGCTAGTGTATGGGCAGACGACATTGCAGGAGATTCGGGCGATGATGCTTTGCCTGGTACAAATGGAGAAGATAGGATCTGGGGCCTGGATGGAGACGACATAATATGGGGCAAGTCTGGAAACGATGATCTTTTCGGAATGGATGACGATGATTTTATAATGGGAAATAATGGCAGAGATTTCATTTTAGGTGGAGATGATGATGATGTGATCGAGGGTAACAGAGGTGCTGACGAGATAGATGGAGGACGAAACACTGATGTTATTCAGGGTAATAGCGGCGATGATGACATAACAGGCGGAAGAGGTAATGATGTAATAGAAGGAAACGATGGAGAAGACGAAATTTATGGTGAAGAAGGAAGGGACTGGATTGCAGGTAATGACGATGATGACTTTCTATTTGGAAATGAAGATCGTGATAGAGTAAAAGGTGGATCAGGTAATGACAACATAGCAGGAGGAAGTGGCGATGACAGACTATGGGGTGGCAAGAACGGTGATGATATCATAGGTGGTAAAGGCGATGACTACATACATGGTGGCTCAGGAGGCGACGACATAAAAGGCGGATCAGGTGATGACATACTTAGAGGAAGTTCTGGTGCTGATGACTTTGATTGCGGAAGTGGCGATGATGAAATATTAGACTATGACGAAGATGAAGGCGACGATAAGGAAGATGATTGCGAAGACTTCTAGTTTACTAGATTTCTAACTTCATTATTTTTGTTTTAGTGTAACTCACATCCTAAAAAATATCAAGAAAATAACTTTTGTTAGTCGACAGACTTCACTCATCATAGTTAAAGTACATGTTTTGGCGATCCGCAAGTTTTATTAGTATTGTATAATTTATTGATGTCGTATCAAATATGAATAGAGAAAAGAATTTGATGAAGTATGGTTTTGTGAGTATATTATTATTAGCATCATTTCTAATGACTGTTCCGGCAAATCAATACCAGAGTATTTTCGCCCAAACAGAAGGAGAAGAATCTGAAAATAGTGAACAAAATACTACAGAGGTAGAGGCAGAAGAAAACGCTACGGATGCAGAAATCCCAGAGTTTGAGAATCAAACTGCGGCATTTGTGCCACCTCCAGAAGGCGATAGAGAGGCACCACCAGTACCAGCAAATGCAATTCAAGGTGCCGACATCCCTGATGAACAACCACCAACAGACACTGACAGTACTCCACTTTCTGTATCAAATAGAACAGAGCTGTTAGAAGTATTACCTGCAAACTCTACAAAAATTATAGAGAAAGTTGATGAAGATTTGAAAAATAGCACCGGTGAAGGTCTACTACCACCTGCAATCCTCGACAAGATATTATCTGGAGCGGATCAAGGTAACAATGATACTATATTAGATATTTCCACCCCTGAAGAACTTGATGAAATTAAGAATTTCTCGGATGCCACAACTAATCAGACATCTGAAGAAGCTATAGAGGAAAGTGAAGTTCTCTCCAATTTAACAAATGCAACAGGCTTGGGCGGATTACTTGATGAAACGGCAGAGAATGCCACAAATGCAACTAGTGGAGAAGCTCCAAGTGAAGAACAAGAATCTCATGAGCAGGAAGAACAAGGTCAAGCAGGTGAAGGAGTTAACATGACTAATGCTACTGGAGCTGGAGCAACAGGAAGTGAAGATGAAGAAGACACTGAAGATGAAGGAGAAGAACAGCAAGAAGAAGAAGCAGCTACAACTGTTACCAATGATACAACAGGACTACCGGGTGAAATGCTTAACACCACAAACGCAACCAGTATGCTAAATGCTACTGACCTAGAAGAAGAAAACGAAGATCCAGAAGACGAACCTGAAGACGAATAATCACTTCTGGATTAAGTAAATCCAAATCTAAACAAGTAAACTTTAACTTACTTTTTTTCCAGGTTTTTATTACTTTTCCAGCCACGAGGATAGGTATCCGGTTTCATGATCAATCTTTTAATTGTAAAAGCAATACCTTTGTCATTTTCTTTAATTTCTGCTAAATCCATGTTGGCTTCTGCCAATGCAATTATTTCGCCTTTTAACGTATAGATTGCAACAAGGCTACCTTTTTGTATTTTTTTGTCTACTGCGACAATACCTGGAATTGCCACCGGAGCACCATGACATAGGGCATCAACTGCAGAATCCTTTACTGCAACAGATAAGACACCTTCAAGTGCCAATTCAATTGGTTTAATTAATGAGCGAATTTTTTCCTCATTTTGAGTCTCTTTATAGGTCTCTACAGCATCAACAAGATCATGCAGTCTAACGAAATTATCTGAGGATTCTGAAAAGATGCTTACTCTTGTTCTCCTTAATTCAAACATTGTTGCACCAACGCCAAGGACTTCACCTACATCGTAAACAAGTTTTCTAATATAAGTCCCGGCTTCACATAAAACCCGCAATAAATGAATATTCGAATCACTTCTTAATCTTTCAAGTTCGTATATATTTCTTACACGAGTAGATCGTCTGACAGATGATCTTTGAGGAGGCCTTTGATAAATTTCTCCTGTGAATTCTCCCAACATTGTATCTATCACTTTAACATTCATTTGTTGGTGAATTCTCGCGATGGCATAGTATTCTTTTGGTCCTAGCAATAGAATTGAAAGGGCTTTGGTTGCATCTCCTAAACCAATAGGCAGAAGACCAGTAGTACCTGGATCAAGAGTGCCGCTATGACCAGCCTTAGTAATCCCTAGAATTCGTTTTGTCCAAGCAACTATTTCATGACTAGTGGGCCCTGAAGGCTTGTCTAACAAGATAATTCCATTATCTAAAAGTATATCCACTGGTCTATTATCAGGATAGTATCCATACTTTGCGCTAGTAACATCATCATTTATGATTTCTAATGTATCAAGTTTTAAAGTCATATCTGCTCTTTATATTATTGAATCTTCATCTTCTTTATAATCTCGTTGCATAAAATAACAAGAGAATCAAGTGTGAGGAGTTCGGTGTTAATCATGAAATCAAAAACTTCGAGGCTTTCCCCGAATTCTGGGCCATAGATATTTTTGTAGATTTTTTTGTTTTCTCTATCCCTCATTTTTACTATCTCCAAAGCTTCTTTTACTGTAATTTTATCTCTTCTTGACATTCTTTCAGACCTTCCTCTCTGAGAAGCACTCAACCAAAAAGTAATTGGTGCGGAAGTTAGCCATGGAAGTGTATGACTAGTAATGATAACGTTACCTTTTTTAGCAATCTTGATTAATTTTTCATCCACTTGCCTATCAAATATCGGATTCTTCTTCCGTTCTTTCATAAAACCAATGGCCGCACTTGAATCCCACCAATCATCTCCGGATATCTTGTAGCCTTGCTGATGTGCAATTTCCTTTAGAATATCTCCCCCATTATACAGTTTAAAGCCAAATTCCTTTGCAAGAGCATGTGCAAGAGTGGTTTTTCCCACAGCAGCGCTGCCTGAAATAACTATGCTAATATTCTGCCTCTTGCCTGATTTCAATACAATGTCACTTTAGTTGTAATACTGTCAACATACTGTCCATATCTATGTTGCCCATGTTTTGTATCTATCAATTAGCTAGATTCGGCTAGTAATTCTACTAGCTGTGATGTTGCAGAGTCTATCATGTCATCGTGATTATAAATAATTTCAAAAGGAGCCCCTGTCAAAATGGAAAGTGATGAAATCATGGACAAAGAAACTTGAATATCCCTATTTATCTCGTCATCTGAAATTAAATCTCTTTTTCTGGTGGTGTCTTTTTTTCTCCTATTAAGAATTTCATCTGAATTTGCAGTTACTAAGACAAGTCTTTGAGGATTCAATTTTAAAATAAGATTCATAGGTAGCCCTGGATAGTAGCCCGACTGTGTTTTTATAAAGAGATGCGTGTCAATAAATACTACAGAATCATTAAAATTAGAGATATGATCAGCGGCCATATTCTGTAACTTCTGTTGTATATCTATTGTAAGTTTTCTCAACTTATCTCTGTCATTAATTCCCAACTTCTTTGCTTCTTCGAACATTACTGATCCAAATACTATTGTTTTTACAGATGTTCCTTTATTATGTAACGTTTCTGTTGCATTTGTAATAATAGTACTTTTCCCTACTCCAGGAACACCAACAATGATAACAGTTTTTTTTCTAGGTTCTGCCAAGGAGTGCCGCCAATTTAGGCATATGAATATCTACTTGTTCGCGGATAAGAAGGTTGTAATAATTTACCAAAATATCTACCATAAGCAGTATACCAATTCCAGTACCAAAGACGTTTAGCACATTTGACACTGCTGCCAGTAGCCCAATAATTATTCCACCGGCTATAGTTACAGCAGGTATATACTTGTTAAGTAGAGACTGTACTGAACTTTGAGTTCTTCTAAAACCTGGAACTTGTACATCAGCATCGAGCAAATTCTTTGCTGCTGCCTTCGCAGATAAACCTCCTAACTCAACCCATAGACGTCCGAACACAGTAACAACAGCAGTCAGAAATATGATATAGACTACAGTTCTGACCGGATCTTGAAGTGAGTTCTCAAAACTCATAGGTGCGGTGATATAATATAAGATACCTCCAGTTGGAGATTGGGATTGTTGTGGATCAAATTGGGCAATCCAGTTGAAAAGTGGATTTGAATTCTCGGGATTATAGTTTGCCCAGAGCATTTGCCCCATAAATACAGCATTCGCTAGCAGTGCCGAAGCTAATATCACGGGAATGTTTGATGTATATAGCAACTTAATGGGATATACTGCAGTAAATCCTCGATACTTCGTAGACACTATTGGTATATCCACATGAATTCCCTGTGTATAGACAAGAGCCAACAGTACCAATGATGTTACAATGAGACCAAATATGCTGGGTAATTGACCACTTCTAAATAGAGTATTGGCTAGGTCACCTTGCGTTGCAGAATCAATAATAAACGGTATAACTCCTACCGGTCCATCCTGGGCAGGTAAGGGGCTAAATACACTCCACAAAATTCCTTGGGCAACTCCTGCCATAATGAAAAGACTGATACCTGAACCCAGTCCCCATCCTTTTTGAATTAATTCATCGAGGTACATTACGACAATACTGGCACCGATAAGCTGACCAATCAAAACAGGTATGAGACTAGGATGTGCTAGTAAACCCCCGTAAACACTAACACCATACAGGGCACCCTCAGCTATGATAACAATAATAGTAACTATCTTAGTTGCAGAAGTAAAAAGCGATCTGTCGTCCGGATCCTTGAAATTTAGCTTTATCAATTCCGAGCCTTTTAGTAGCTGCATCAGTAGACCTGCGGTAACGATTGGCCCTATACCTAATTCTAGTAACGTTCCTTGTTGTGCAGCAAAAATAACTCTGGCAAATGCCAAGAAATCGAATTGTGGTGCATCAGTTACTCCATAAAGGGGAATTTGGCCCATCACAAGATACGCTAATAATGCTATTCCGCACCAGATGAATTTCTCACTTAAGCCAATTTTCTTTTTGGGTTTCTCAACTTGAGGAATGTAAGCTGAGGCTTTCTTTATTACTGTTCTTACGATACTTTCATTGTGCACTGTGCTCATTTAAAATTATACTACCTCCTGCCGACTCTACCTTCTTTTTGGCACTAGCAGATGCTTGTGCCACCTTTATAACATAACTTTCGTCAACACTTCCGCCGCCCAAGAGTTTTTGAATTCCTAATGATCCAAGGTCCAATACTGTCTTTTGATCTTTCTTATCACTGAATTTTGTTGAGAGTGTACTTAAATCTCTCAAGTTTATCCATTTTTTGACTAAAAATCTACTATATGAATTAAGAGTGTCATGTCCGAAATGGTCTGGTTCTTCAATTACAGTTCGAATCCAAAAATGTTTATGCTTTCCTGCTCCGCCTATTCCACCCCGGCTTCCAGATTGTCTGTGTTGGCCTATTTGACCCCATCCGCAATATCTTGTACCTCGATGTCTGCGGCTTTTTCTCAATCTAGTTGCCATGTACGATTTACCTTATACAATCAGAATAAGTGTGTAAATATAAATGTAAAACTGATGTCATTTTCAGCAATTTCAAACCATTCTTTTTACAATTTCAAGTAATTCTTTGTTATTTCCAAGGATACCGCCATCTGAGAATTGTTTTTTAGTACTCTTTTTAAAACCACCTTTTGGAGGATTCAAAGTAAACCAAGGTTTAATGTTATTTTGTTCCGAGAACTTTATCTTATCATTTACAATGACGCTTACCAACTCATCAATTCCCTTGTACTCAGATTTAGTCTTCTTTTCTTCCCCTGATTCTAATCTAGCTCTTTTCTTTTTACCTCTTTTTTCAATCAATGTTTTTATAATGTCTGAATCGGCCTTTGACCATGCCACCCATTGATTTATTTTTCTTAACATGCCCAGGTAATTTGTTGTTTCTGGAACAAGAGTCGCAGAAAATCTTTTGGTCAAATAGAGATTCTTAAGCGTACTTATTGCCCAGTAAGGCACATTCACTGTTCCTCTCATTCTAACTACTAATAATGCCACTATTTTTCACCCTGTTATGTAAGTAGAATTAAGCGCATTGAATATTGCCATCGCAGTAGAAGTCATAGTATTGGTAGATCCGAAAGATTTTGTCCATGCGTCCTTAATACCGGCTAGTTTTAACAGATTCTTTATATTTTCTCCTGCAACAAGTCCTAATCCTCTGGGACCTGGAAGTATTTCTACTTTGACGCTGCCACCTCTGCCTCGAACATTGAATGGAATTGAATGTGGTTGAGTGCATCGACATTCCCAGCTACCACATCCCAATTTCACGGGAATTATGTGAAGATATGAATTAATTGTAGCCTTATCAATTGCAATTCTCATTTGAGACGCCTTTCCCATACCTATCCCAAACCAACCCGCTTCGTTACCAACAGCAACTAGCGCACTAAATCGTGTCATTTCTCCGGCGTCGGTTTGCTTCTGTACGATTCCAACGTGCACAACTTGGCTTTTAATGTCAGGAAGCAAATGTTTTACTATTTCTGATTCCTGAATACGCATTCCATTTTCATAAATCTGTTCCATAGAACTAATTTTGTTTTCTACGACCATCTGTCCTAACGCAGTGCGTGGTTTCCACACTGTAGCCTGCTCATCCCTCCTAGGATTGCTCATTTCGACTCTCCTTTCTTTTTGGAAGCCTTGGTCTTGGTAGTTTTAGGTGCCTTATCTGACTTATCTGACTTATCTGACTTATCTGACTTATCTGACTTATCTGACTTATCTGACTTATCTGACTTATCTGACTTATCTGACTTCTTTTCGTTCTTGTCATTTACTATTCTGTCTTTTACTTCTGAGAAATGATTCGGATATTTTTCTGGTTCCAATCCTAATCCCAAGTTTGAGGAAAATCTTGATTTATACAAATCATCATTAGACTTTATTTTTTTTGCATATTCTGCAATATGAGTACCTTGGATTCTTTCATCTGAAGGAAGAACTTCTTCTGAAATTGGCATCTCTAATCCCGCCTCAGACATACCCTTCAGACATGCTGCAATCTTTGTAGTAAAGTGCCTTTTACCAATGTATAATATTGCACGTGTAATCTTTTTTTGAATACATTTCTTACCCAACAAAAGACCAACTAGATAACATGAAGGGATATTTTTGCGAGAGCCTTTCCACCCATATGACAATAATTCGTTACTATGTACAGAGGCCAACACTTTGTCTCCAAGAAGTTCTGGTCTTATCAATTGAGCGGATATGTTTTGATCACTTACATTAACAGTTACAAAATCCTTTTTACCAATAAGCAATTTTTCTCTCTTTCTGTAATTTGTTTTTCTTTCTCTTATTCTTCTGAATGTTGAAGTATAAACCATAAACTGAAAATACACCTGTCTATCCTATTATAAATTTGACAAGATTATGAATTACTTATAAATCTTCATTATGTTGCTTTAGTCTAATTTGGGTTTGGTTGACATTTTGTTTGCTACCATAGCGGCAAATGCACCGGCCCCGATTCCATTATCGATATTTACAACGGTCATCCCCATTGAACAGGTTTGAAGCATGGATGCTAGAGCTGCAATCCCATTTGAGCCAAAGCCATACCCTATTGAGGTCGGCACTCCAATTACAGGTATGTCAGTAATTGAGGAAACAACAGATCCCAAGGCCCCCTCCATACCAGCTA
>DATFEX010000122.1:0-6103 GCA_035250685.1 Nitrososphaeraceae archaeon
CCACTATGGAATTGGTTGTTAATATTGACCTTAGATGAAAACTGTGATCATCTGGCATTTTATCAAATATTTGGTTTACACCATCATAGAAATCACGATACAGTGCCGTTTACAGATAGAAATCAAACATCAATTTTCTTGAATGAAGTTTCATATTCTTTTCCCTTACACATTGGGCATCGCTCAGATCTACCTCTTACAGCCCAGTAGACAATTCCACCAACTAATGTAAGTGCTGTAAGCCAAAATTGAATCCCAACAGAAGCATGGTATCCAACGACAAAAACTTCTCCACAATTTTTACACGTCTTGACAGGTACGTTTATTTCTTTCATCCAATTAATTTCGTTCCCCTTGATATAAACTATATCACATTAGGAAGGCTAATACCATCGGAAATTGTAAAGTTATCGATTCGAATTAGAGTAGCTTGTAGTTTTCATTAACTAGATCTTGATGATACTAAAAACATGTCCATATTCCTTTTATACTTTAACAATAAATTGCATTTTAATGAATATTATTATTGCTAGAAACTATTGTTTCATGCTGGTTTTATTTGGATTTATACTTTTGATTTTACCTGCAAGTGGAATTGGATCATATCCTATTAATCATGTTTATGCTCAAACTACTACTCAAGGAATTCAGACCACTTCACTTCAGATGCCAAATATGGAGGAGATTCCTCAATTGCCTGGAGGCTTTCAGCTACCAAGACAAGTTGAGGGAAAATACGTAAATCAAGAGTTTGGACTTGAAATGACACTTGCAGAAGGGTTAACAGGAATGGAAACTTCGGCACCTGGTTCTGCCAATGTGATGGTCTTATTTGATGATGGATTTGATCAAACTCTCAATTCAATCGAAGGTCTTCATACTACTACTACATTTATGGTATCAATGAGTGATCCGTCGAAAATGGATTCAACAAACGTAACTTCTCCATTTATCAGCAATAACGTTACTGGTTCAGTGGATATGCAAATGAATATGACAGATCTGCCAAAATCGGATTGCAAGACCTTATCTTCAGAAGCGGTAAACCTTGCTGGAAAAAATGCTCAAGTGTCAGTTACCAATTGCTCAATGGAAAGTTCAGCTGGAAAGATCATAACAAAGACAAAGCATTTTGACATTCAGCTTGAAAATGGCAATTCTGTTGGAATAATTTACTCGGCAATGTCCGGAGATCCCTCTTCAGCTACTTCAGCATATGATACTAATCTTGGGAAACTGGAAGAGACTATAAATACAATCAAATTTGCAAATTGAAATAGTCTTGTAGATAATATGCAAATCTTGTCTAAGCATAAAATGCGGAGAATACTTTAATAGTATATTGCTGTAGGAAGCGTATGTCCACTAACACAGTTCGTTTATATCGTATACTTACGGCAAAACCAGAGAAAATTTATCGTGCCTTTCTTGATTCTGATGCCATGGCTAAGTGGTTACCACCCAACGGTTATACATGTAACGTTCACCACATGGATGCAAAGGTGGGAGGAACCTACCAGATGTCGTTTACAAACTTTACTACTCAAAAGAGCATGTCATTTGGTGGAGAATTTCGAGAGCTGGTTGAAAATGAACGCTTACGTTATACGGATAATTTTGATGATCCCAACTTGTCCGGAGAAATTCAAGTAACTGTAACTTTGAAAGAGGTTTCACTAGGAACAGAAATGAACATTGTACAAGAAGGTTTGCCCACTATCATCCCTCTTGAAGCATGCTATGTAGGATGGCAACAATCACTGAATAATCTAGCAAATCTTGTTGAACCTGAAATCTTAGCAGGCTAATATTAAAAGTCATAAGTCGCATTTAACTTAATAGAATTGAGTTAGGTTATGGCAAATTAGGTAAGTCCTTCTATAAAACTTGCCAAGAAATTTCTAGTAATAGTCCCATCTTTATCGAGAGTAGGATTAAAGATAGTCAAACTGATACCTATTGCCTTTTTCGACAATAGCAATAACTTTAATAAATTACTTAATTCTGCGAATGATATTCCACCTCGGTAAACGATAATCAACTGCAGGCATGATCGAGTCATTTAATACATCAGCATCAAGATGAATCCAGAATCCAGCTAGTTCGTTCTTAAGTAGCGTCGCTATTGCTAAATTAGCAGCATTTTGAAATCCTAACCTTCTCACATCGTCTAGTTCTATAGCCTTCATCATCGTAGTTTTCTTAATATCTTGACATCCATACTTTGCAGATTGTTCAGCATCACGATATCCGAATACTACTATATCTTGTTCGTTTACAAGTGGTTTAATATGGTCAATGTCAGTTAGAATATTAGGGCCATTGCCTGTTACTATTGCCAAGTCCATGTCTGCTACCTCGCCAGTTGGAGACTCTTGGGGTAAGTAAAAATCTGCGTTAAGTTGAATAAGATGATAATCTGAAAGACTTTTCTATTTTTCAGTGATATATTAATCATGAGCGTAAAAGAAAACATGATGCTAATGAAGACTTTAGATGATGCATGGAATTCACAAGACTGGGAAACTTTTTGCGATCGTGATGCTGATGACGTCATAGTAAGATGGCCCGGACAGCCACCGACTATGGGTATAAAAGAACACAAGATAAAAGGAGAATATTTTTTCAATGCATTTCCTGATAATCATGTCGAGAACAATCCGTACAAAGTCTTCTTCGGTGAACGTGATTGGACTTGTTCTATCGCCAATTTTACAGGAACTCACAAAGGTCTAATGAAAGGTCTTGATGGTAAGTTGGTTCCAGCCACAAACAAGAAATTTGAGATAGATTTCTGCACGGTCGCTCGTTGGAAGGACGGCAGAATTGTTGAGGAAAATTTATCCTATGATACTGTAGGAATGATGAGACAACTTGGTTTGATCTAGAGATAAAGAGCAAAGTTGTTTATTTTTTTAGCCAGTATCTGGCAGTTCAAATTGTAATCGTATTAAACTATTGAGTGCCTAGTTAATTATCTTCTGTATAAATGGTGTCTCGGGTTTCTGTCCCGTTCCCCGAAACACTATTGCGGTAGAGGGGAAAGGCCAAATACGGGGCTGGCCGAAAAAAGCCCCTTACCATACAGGAGACCTGCTAATATTTATGAATAAATACAATAATTAATAAAGAATTAAAAAAACTTTAGATGTATCTGATGGAAGTTCCCAGGCCAACATTCTATGAAAGGAAATTAGGTTTTAGATTGGCAGCAAACAATATTCCATTCAAGTCACAGCCAATTATCTGGTATACCAGAGCAAATTACTACACTCCAGATTTTGTTATTGGACATAAATTGATAGTAGAAGTTGACGGTAAAATTCATTTGATGAAATTTAGAATGACACCTGACAGAATTCGTCAAAGAGCTTTAAAGAATTTGGGATACTATGTCATGCGAGTCAAAAATGAAATGATACGTAGTAACGTAAAAACAGTAGTAAATGAAATAATTGAACGATATTATCAGACAGTTGAATTGCAAGGGAGTAGTCCTAAAGTAGAAATCGTAAAACACGATACATATGATTCAATCCCTGAGTATGTTCAGGATAATATTTCACAATGGGCCATCGCATTTAATCAAACGCTAAAAGAAGAATCATGGACAGCCGATTACTTTAAGCTTCACTTGCCAGATTATGATTCAATTCTAGTGCAGAATCAATCGGCTTTAGAGCGATTTATGTTACTGCTATTAGGTCTAAACCTCAAGATTAATGGGGATGGAGTTTTGGACTTTGAACATTCTGCCTATGTTTTCGGCAAAGGCATTTACATTATTAGGGAAATTTTTGGTGAGCAAGGTGAGACTGCGGGTATTCATCTTAAGAATATGTTTAATGTTTCAGCTCCAGGGTTCTTTAAGAATCTATTATTTTTTGGAGGACCGAACATAAACCCCGGGATAGTGTCGATAGATAATTTGGACTTACTTAAAGCACAAATAAGTAAATTTAACAAACATTTCTCGACATATCAAGTTAGTGTGGAAGAGAGTGAAGTTAGGGACGAATGTCTCTATGCGTTCAATAATATGCAAGCAAATAGTAGATTCAAATGGATTACAGAGTGGATTGTTTAAGGGAGAGACGAGGTCAAAATATCTGGGTTAGCATAGACGTAATTTTTTAAAAGGTATGAGTTCAATTTTCCATTTTGGTATAGCTAGTTAATTGAATTGAATCTAATGTTGGTTGGATCTCACTTAACATGGAATCAAATTCCTCCTTGGGGTTCAGAAATATTATTGCAAACAAATCATTATGTTTCTGTGTTAGAATCAACATCCCTTTAAAAGGAACATCATAGCCTTGAGGTATCTCTTTTAGAAATTCATTTTTTGGTATTAAGCCTGAGGAAGAATTCAAGAGCTCTGAAGGGGAAGATAGATTTAGGAAATATCTGTAACCCTGATTTCCATGACCAAATTCTACTTTGTCCGCATCCTCTAGTACGCCTTTATATTTTAAATAACCTGTCATGAAAGGATTAATAAAAAATACAGGAATTGGCAGGTTGTCGGGAGCCTTAATTATTGCAAAGACACTTTTTGTAGAATTTTGAAACCATATCATCGAGGTAGAATTATTGGTGGGATTTGGTTCCCAATTGAGGGGAGGAGACACTTGAATCTCATTGTTAATCGCGCCAATGGCAAAGCTATGACCAGATAGTAACGAAAGTGTCATTGCAAAAATTAATAGGTTTAAGACGCTATTCAATCTCTTCCTAAACTATTTAGGTCTTTATTTTCCAAAACGAAATATAAAAAGATTATTAGGTAAAAAATAGAGTCTTATATGAACTAATCACGCTTGTAAGCTTTGGCTTCATCCTTAGTAACATTGAACCACACTTTGTTTCCATCGAACTTTACAACTTTGTCTCTTGGTAGAAAAAACTTGTCTTTATCCACAACTCCTCTTTTTGTTTCTACAAACTGTTCATTTAGGTCTTGAACTTCCCCCAAATCATAATCATCAAGACCTCTTGCTTCTTTTTTTAAGATCTCATCCCAATTTGTTATTCCGCTCATAAACATCATATAGCAACATTTCATATAAGGATTGGATTGATAATAAACAGCACAGGCATCAACAGGTAAAACGAGAAATTATTAGATAGAATGTTTCCCAATTATCTTCATGGCCGAAGAAGCTTATATTACCAAAGTTCTACCACATTCAATCAAATTTTATCTACCCCGGACTGAGGGTTACATGGATGTAGTCAAGGAAATAGCTTCCAAATATGGAAGCATGTCACTAATTGAATTCGATGGATATTTCGAAGGAAAATTTGAGCCCGCAAAGTACACTCGGTTAGAAGTTCACACTGAAAAGTTGAATGAACAATCTGTTATCGAATATGCCAATAATATTCGCATTAGATTGAATCAAAATTCATTAGCAGTAGAATTTGATAACAAGCTAATTCTTGTGGTTAAAGGTTAAGATAGTAACTTTAACATTAACTATGAGTATACATGATTTTCTCTCGTCCGCAGTTGCTATATCCAGATGATTGCCAATTGTCGATATGTCCTAAGCTTTGAACCTTTTTTGGTAATCTTAGATTAGTATTACTTAGATGTCTTTGCAAAAATATTATAATAAAGGATAATCCAATATTGTTGGAATTGAAAAACTTAGACGACGAGTTAGGTCCATCCCTTCGTAAATTAGAAATAAAATTAAACCAGCAAAGACTGAAAAATGAAAAGCAAGAAGGTGCAAAATCAGGATTTGATAAAGAATTCAATGAAATAATTAGAAAAAATGTTCTACCTGTAATGATTGAGTATAAAAAATTCCTTGAAAGCAAACAAGAAAATATGTATTTGAGTTGTATCATAGAAAAACCATTTCATTTACTTGAAGGTGTTACATTTGAACTAAAGGATTCAATCAAGATGTCAAAACAAGACGCTATAAGAAGGATCACATTCTTTCCCAGGAATGATAGAATACATATCTTTGAAGAAGGATTACTTGGTGATGGTCATCCAGTAGAACTTAGCTATGCTAAAAATGAAATATCCAAAGAGTTTGTTAGTAAGAAAATGAGTTCATTAATAAAAGAATACATTGATAAATTA
>DATFEX010000123.1:0-4504 GCA_035250685.1 Nitrososphaeraceae archaeon
AAGGATGCAATTGAGACAATATCTAAAGCAAACAATGTGGATTTAAAGACAATTATACCAATAGAAATAAAATGTAATAAAGGAAGTACCGACGTTAATGGCTTTTTTCATATTTATAAAGATGAGAAGAGTGCTCAGGATACTTTACCAAAGTACATGTCAATGAGACTCATAGATAAAGCAGAAAGAAAGAAAATCTTTGATGAGGCAAAAGCCCAAAAAATAAAAGAAAAACAGCAAAGTTCTGAAAAGGGCAAATCAAAGAAATAGAGGGATAATGACATGGCAGATAAAAAGAAAGATTCAAAATCACAAATATACACATTTTACGATATTTCTGGGGAGAAAGTAACTAGGAAGAAAAGGGATTGCCCTAGATGTGGAAAGGGCGTTTTCATGGCAGAGCATAAAGATAGAAACACCTGCGGAAAATGCGGGTTTACTGAATTTAGGCAAAAGTCAAAGTAACTGTAGATACCTTTCAGTTTTCAAGATTCAATATACTTAGTTTAACGAATCTTCTTCGTTCAATATATCTAAAATATCAATTTTATCACAATGGCATTTCATGTCTAATATTTGATCTAAAGTTGGAGAAATATCATCATCTCCTTCAATAAATCTTCTAACTGGAAGACCATTGTCGCAAGTCATTATCAATTCTAACTTTCTTTGATTCTTGACTTTAAAGTCCATTTGATAAATCAATTTCCAGTTTTTGTTTTTCCTTTTGACAAGCTCGACTATTATTATTCCTGAATCAGATAAATTCTTGAGGTCAATTGCGCCCATTTTATCTTGAAAAGAAATAAGAGTCAAAACTTTTTTTGCATAAAGTGGTGCAGAGGTCGGCATTGCACTTACCTTTTCAAGTAGTTTGAACAATACACCGTTGGACTGAATTGATAAGCTTTGTTTGAAATTGATTTTTTTTGAGTTCTTTATCGACACATAAAATGGCCTTCCTTTCCCGAGTACCAGACTTTCAGGTTCTTCTTTTCCAAGAGGCCAAAAAACTATCGAATCTGAATTAAATTGATGTGATATTTCTCTTTTTAAAATTTTTTCGATGTGTCGCTGATTGATTTCCAATCTGTCATTATTAGAGTTTTTTGTCCTTGTTTGAAACCTCTTTATTTTATTGTAACGTCCTCTTAGTATTAGAGTGCTTGAGTTGACAGAAACGTTTGTTTCCAATTTTCTACCAATCTGTACATTAATAGTAATGTCAGGCGAGTGTAAATCAGTTTTCTTATTTGAGAAATTTCCAAATTTTTTTCTAATTTCTCGTAGTAAACTCGTTTTGATATTTTCTTTTCCCCTTACCTTAAATCTTGATCTAAATTTGTCTTCATTGTCGTAAAAGCTGTGGTCTAGAGTTAGTCCTATTTGGAAAGTATCATATTGATAATTTTTGGTTGCTTGAATAATCTTGCTACATGATTGGTCTAATTGGTTCCATAATCCATTACAAATCTGGCAGTCCTTAGTAATTTTTTGAAAGCCGGAATTTCTAATATGTTGTCTTTCTGAACACCATTTACATAAACTGTATTCTGATTTACTTTTCAATTAGTCGCATCATACTATCCTATACCTAATCTTCTTAGCATACCTTGCATCTGTCTTCCTTTACTTTGTTTAATCATACTCTTTGAATTATTGAAATTCTTTATCAAATCTTTGACGTCATGTTCAGCCACGCCTGAACCTCTTGCGATTCTTTTTCTTCGTGAATCATTTATCACCTCAGGATTTTTTTTCTCCTGTTTTGTCATTGACTGTATGATGTATCGCCATTTTTCCAATTTTCCCTGAATTACATCAAGTTGATCTTCTTTAACCAATCCTGACAGACCTGGCATGTTGTCTATAATGTTTCTAAACCCCATTTTGCCTACACTTTCCATTTGGGAGTAAAAATCTTCAATGGTCATTTTTCCACTTAGTACTCGTTTAGATTGATTCTCGTCTGCCTGCAATTCTAAATCTTTGGCTAAATCCAAAATTGCTTTTATGTCTCCCATTCCTAGCATCCTGCCAACAAATCTCGTGGGACTGAACTCCTCAAGGTCATCAATTCTTTCACCGTTTCCTATAAAGAAGATCTTTGCACCTGTTACAGCAGACGCAGCCAATGCTCCACCACCTTTTGCAGTCCCATCAAGTTTTGTTATAATAATCCCACCTACAGGAACTGTATCATGAAAAGTCTTTGCCTGACTATATGCCTGCTGTCCGATTGTCCCATCAATTACTAATAGAATTAGATCTGGTTTAGAGATGTTGTACATGTTTTTCATTTCCTCTAAAAGTTCAGCTTCATCTTTATGTCTTCCAGCAGTATCAATTATTACTACGTCCGATCCTGCATCTTTAAAGTGATTAATTCCATTCTTGACTATTGAAGGTGCGTCTTTATTTGATTCGTCTCCGTATACATCTACATTTATTTTGACACAATTCATTTTGAGTTGTGTAAGAGCACCAGGCCTCCATGTATCTGCCCCAATTACTCCAACATGATATCCATGTTTTGTTAACCACCTTGCCAGCTTTGCAGTAACTGTTGTTTTACCACTTCCCTGGATACCAAACATTAGTACAATATTGAGTTTTCCAGGAGAAAAGGAAATGACCTCTTTTTCAGTCTGTTTGCTTTGAGCATTATTTTCGCCTGTGTAACCCATCAATCTTGAAAGTTCATCATAAAGGATTGAGACGATATGGTCCTTCCTAGACAATCCCTTAGGAGGAGATTCCTCCAAAGATCTTTTTTTCAAATTCTGAGTGATATTCAATACCAATCTTACGTTAACATCAGATTGGAGCAAAGCTCTTTGTACGTCCTTGCACAATGAATCGATCAATTCTTCATTTACATCAGATGCACCTACGAGTTTTTTTAAAGCTGCCCCAAGACTTGAGCGAAGATTGTCTAACATTATTTATCTATTAATTCATAATCTGATATTTCAAAGATTCCATTTTCTCCAAACCATTTAACTATCCCTTCTCTAATCCTCAGTTTTTTCTTGTAAATTGGACAATCAACAACCAATGTTTCTCCCTCTCCTCCTTCAAAATTTAGGTTAAATCCATATTTCGTAGATAAAGTTTCCAGCTTATCCACATACTCGTGGTTTAGCGTAACTCCAAGCCACTCTCTACCCAAGCCTAATGCGGAAACACTAACTATCGTTATTTCGAAATTATCATCAATTAGATTATGGAGATAATTCCTGGGATCCAAATTCCATAACGGAGAATATACCGACAATTGCAAGTCCCTACAGACTTTTTCAAAATTCCTTTTTTGAAACTTGCTTGAAATTCCACCGTGAACTATTCCGTCTATACCGAATTCATCCTTAACCGTTGAAATTGCATTTTCAAGTACAGATATCTCAGTTTCAAGTTTAGTAACCCTTGAATGAAATTCTCTAATAGGTAATCCAATTGCTTGAGCCAGTGCCCCCGTAACATGTATGTTTGGATAGTGAAATAGCAAACTATCACTGATTTCAGGCAATATGGAGATCAAACATACAACATCATGTCCAAGTCTTTTCATTTCGAAAATAGAGTAATTACTATCTTTTCCTCCAGAATATAGTGAAGCTAATTTCAATTTTGTATATTACCAAACAAGGTAGTTGCATTCTCTTATAATTATTAATCTAGAATCAAAAAATTCGTAATTGGAAGATTTTTTTACCTCTCTGCAAACTCATTGTGTAGATGAAAATATCTGATGGTGATTACGTCCTGTTTTTTTATCAGTCAAGTAAGAACTGGTTAACAAAAGTAGAAAAAAGTAAGAAACTGCATACGCATATAGGAATAATAGATTTTGATCAGATATTGGGACTTGAGTATGGATCTTCTATTGTCACGCCTAAGCAGAAAAAAGTATACCTTATGGAACCAACAGTCTATGACTTTGTGATGAAGTCAGACAGAAAAACACAGATAGTGTATCCAAAAGATTTGGGATACATAGCAATAAGAACAGGGTTGAAGAGCGGGTCTAATGTTCTTGAAATAGGGACAGGAAGTGCTTCACTTACTACATTCTTTGCCAGTCTCGTAGAACCAGGAGGTCATGTCTTTACATATGACGTTAATGAAGAATTTATGGAGATTGCAAACAAGAATCTCAAAAAATCAGGGATGGAAAAAAATGTTACAATGTTTAAACACGACATCATGAAGGAAGGGTTGGCACATTCTAATATTGATGTTGCAATTATTGATCTAGGAGACCCCTGGAATGTCTTACAGATTGTTCACCAGTGTTTAAAAAATAGCGGCTCTGTAGCAATGATCTGTCCAACCATGAATCAATTGGAAAAGACTGCTAAACGCATGTCCGAGATAGGTTTTACAGATATTGAGAGTTCCGAAATATTGATTCGTAATATCGAGGCAAGAGAAGGGAAAACAAGACCATCAATGCGTATGATAGGTCATACAACATATCTTATATTCGGTAGAAAAATCA
>DATFEX010000124.1:0-5969 GCA_035250685.1 Nitrososphaeraceae archaeon
AATACCTTTTATAAAACTCGTCCTTTGCATTTTTCTCAGTTTCATTGATACCCCATAGAAACTCTACGTAATTCTGGGCAAATATGGTTACAAGAAATCGGAATAGATCTTCTACGGATTTATATCCATATTTCTCCATAAGCTTGTTAACATTTTCTTCGTCCTTTTGGGACAGCTTAATTCGAAGTTCTTTCATCTGCTACCACTATATGCGATAAGGTATTTTATTAATTCTTGCTGATCATGTTGGCTTGATATTCGAACCTTCATCATAGCATCAGGTCTACGAAATTACTGCATTTAAATTTGGCGATTTTCGTTTATATGAGCATCAACCCTCCGGAAATGGGATGGCAAAATTTTACAACCAATATAAGAAATACTATGGATCTAAGATTATGAGCCAAAACATTCGATGGGAAGATGTCCTAAATAAGAGGGCTATCGGGATAGACAAGTGCGATTTAGGTAGAGTTGAAAGAATTAATGATGATATGATAATTACAAGAAAGGGCCTGATTAACAAAAGTAGATACTTGATGCCAAAGAAACTAGTCGATAGGTTTGATGGAAATATGCTTTATTTCAAAATTATGAAGGCAGAGGCCAAACAATTTCGGCAAAACGAGCTAATACAATAAGAATAAGTAACTCAAAATTATTAGTTAGCCGGTTTACACCTCGCTTATTGGGATCATTGGCATTTTGCTCTAGATAAAAATTATTACAAATAGAGAGATGGTACATTATGGCTGCGGCAAACCAAAATAAATAGAATGATAAAGCTCGTCTAGTCAGAGACTAAAGTGAGATCTTAGCAGGAAATGAAAGCATCCAAAACATCCCATGACATTTCATTAATAGATAGTGAGAATGAAAATTGTATTAAAGTCACTAATCTCAAAAAGCAATATGGCAAAGGAAAGCACTTTGTAATAAATGGCATCTCCTTTTCGGTAAAATACGGGACGGTATTTGGTTTTTTAGGTCCTAACGGCGCCGGAAAGACTACCACACTTAAAATTCTTACAAGTCTTCTTAATCCGTCATCTGGTGATATTATCATATTTGGTAAAGATCTTTTTAAGAAACAATCAGAAATCAAGCGAAAGATTGGAGTTGTTTCTCAGAATCCCAGTTTTGAAGCAAACCTAAAAGTAGAACGATCGCTTGATCTTTATGGCTTAATGTGGGGTCTAAATGATAGAAAAGCAAGAAAAAATAAAGTAAAGGAAATTTTAAAAACTTTTGATTTAGAATCGATTAAGAACTCAAAGAATGATGAACTTTCCATAGGTCAGCGAAGAAGGGTACAGCTTGCCCGAGAATTTATGCATGACATGGATTTGCTTTTTCTTGACGAACCTACTGTTGGACTAGACCCTGCAGCAAGACGTATGCTACTGGACCATATAAAAAAACATGTCAAATCAGGACTGACCGTTTTTTTCACTACCCATATTATGGAAGAGGCAGAATACCTATGTGATGAGATTGCAATAATCGATAATGGAGTAATAATCGCGTTTGATACACCAATGGGACTGAAACAAAGGTATGGACGTATGAATAAATCTATAGAGATTACCTTTAAGGACAATCTAAATGAACCATTTGTAAATATTTTAAAAGATATAGTAAAAGAGAACGAAAAAATTAGCGATGATGATGCGCTTAACTACACTTCTCCAGAAATTACTTTGAAGGGTGACAATGCAGTCAAGATCAGGGTTAATGATATTGAAAAAGTTATTTCTGAGATATTTCTGCTCGTTCCTAAAAATGGTATGGAGATAGAAAACATTTCAGTGAATTCACCATCACTGGAAGAGATTTTCCTCTCTATAGTGGGAAATTCAAAGGACAATTTTAATAAATAAGGAGGATAAATGAATTGAAATTTACAGATAAGTATGTTTTTGTATCAGGGATATTACTTTTACTATATAGAAATCTTTTTGCAGCTATAGATAAAATGTTTTTCATATGGCAGATATTATTTCCCGTTTTTCAGATTTACATAATGGGTTACGCTTACGCTGCCTTAATAGGTGACCAAGGAATTAACATAGGAGCATCGTCGATCTCTTATGTTGCGTTCTTGACGACAGGAATGATGGGGTTTAATGTGATGCAGGGAAGTCAAATAGCTGGTACTATTTTTTGGAATGATAGGAAAAATGGGATGTTTCATCAAATTTTGGCAATGCCATTTAACAAAATACAGTATGTAATCGCAAATCTAGTAACACTCATACTTATAGGACTGACAAGCGCCGCAGCTATAATCTTAATCGGCTTGCCAACTATATTTCAAGACATGAATATAACCCTATGGGGAATATCATACACCATATTTGCACTTGTAGCTGGATCCATATTTTTTGGCTCGTTCACGATAATTCTTTCAACCAAGATGAAAAGTAGCGAAACGTATAATGTATTTAGTAACGGACTTTTCATATTTTTTATATTCGTTAGCTCAGTTTTCTATCCTGCAGAAGGTTTACCTCAAGCTTTATCGGCAGCGTTCTATTTCAATCCACTTACATATATAGCTGATATTACAAGAGCAGGGATATTCTCACAGATAGATGCCCTTACAAATCTAGAAGTACTTGCTTTAACATTGTTTTCCGTTGGAGCTTTTGTTATTGCTACCAGAGCTATGGTAAAGTTGCAGATCTAAATTAAAATGACCAAGTTGGAAGAATTAGTCGAACCCAACCAATATGTTAAAATTAACTCATCACTATTTTTGATCTTTAGTGAGGAATAATTTCTAACGAAGTAATTTACTATGACTCAGCATGAGGTTTATGTCTAATAATGCTTCGTTCGTCGGAAAGGAATTTTGTGAATATCATTTTATTAAACATCTAACATGCTATTTCAAAAGCGAGAATGGAAGTAAGATATATACTTTACTATAGTAACGATATTCAGTTTAGCTTAAGAATTATCTATTATTTGGAAGACTTCTTTCTTGGATTTTGTCTAGACTTTAAAGTATATCTTTCAATTTCGTCATTTTTAATGAATTTAATTTTCTTTGTTTTAGAGTCAATTCGAGCCATGCTAATATGTCGAGACTCTGTTTTATCCTCGATAAGTGAATAAATTGAATCCACAGCCAGAATACTGGCATCTTCCGCACTCATCTCAGCATCATAGTTATTTTCTAAGAATTCGTTTACTTCATCGCTTCTGCTACCAATAGCAATTGCATCATACGGGATATAGGTTCCACTAGGATCAGTTTGAAAAATAGAAGCGCCATTTTGATCAATTCCAGCTAGAATTAAGGCGACGGCGTACGGTCTCCCTCCAGCAAACTGGGTAAACTGCTGAGCCATATCTGCAATATTTCTTGCAACTGCTTCAACATCTACCGGTTCATTATAAATCAGTCTATTACTTTGGGCAAAAAATCTAGCCTGATCGACTTGGGCCCTTGCATCAGGTATGTATCCTGCTGCTGCTACTCCTACGTGATCATCTATTTTAAAAAGCTTTTTAGGATCGGAAACTTGCAATTTTCTTAATTTTTCATCAGCAGCTATTATAATACAGTCCTTACTTTTGATTCCAACTGCGAGACTTCCTCTTCTTACAGTTTCAATTGCGTACTCCACCTGGTACAATCTGCCGTCAGGGGAAAATAGCGTTGTTGCTCTATCATAGCCAGCTGCAGCAGGTAACAAATTGGTACTAAATTGTTTGCATTCTTAATTTAAGTTTAGCTAACAGTTAAAAAACAAAATATCTAAAAAATAGTTCGTAAACTCACTTAACGCAAGACTAAACCATTTTACAAGTCAAATTCTCATTTTAGAGCCAGTCACATTGATAAGATTTTATTTCATTACCTGAGTGTTTGCATAGAATTTTTTATTCACTTTCGTAATAATATCCAAGAATATTGTCTACCGTTTCGGATAAATTTGTTTTACTCTTTATAAGGACTATGACGGAATAATCAGTTTCATGTATTATCAATATTCTCACTAGATCAGTTTCGTAAATAGTCCACTTCAAATGGCTTACTACGTTACCTATGTTAGTTTCACTCTTTGTCTCTTCGAGTTTATGCTTCAGTACTTTGAAAATTTTATCAACAAGATCTCCAGCTAAATTTGCATTTTTGGCTATACTCAGATTCTCTATTTGGTTCTCTTTGTTGAGAGATATGGTAAAAACAGCAAGAATATCATCTTCAACTTCAACTAAATGTTTAATTTTATGATATTTGATATCAAACATTTTTTGCACTCTATATAGTCGCAAAGACTAAAAAAGTATTAGCTTCTAATAGGTCTTTTTCCTTTAATTTTCAGTTAAGTCACTGATATTGTTTTCATCGCGCATCAGCGAGGATGAAAGACTAGCTAAGATAACATAGTAAAGATTGAGAGAAAAACCATTCCAATAAAAACTGTTGACAAGGTAAAAGGCAATCCAATTTTGAACCATTGATTAAAAGTTATTCGAAAACCGTACCTTGCACTTATTCCCGCAGCAACCACACCTGCGCTGGAGCCAATAAGCGTCAGATTTCCTCCCAGGTCCGCGCCAAGTGCAAGAGCCCACCATAATGGGTTGATAGTTATATGACCAAATCCAGCAATTATTTCTGGGTTATTAGTTAAGGTATCCAGTAAAGGCACCATTGTTACTGTGTAAGGTATATTATCTACAAAACCACTAGCGATCGCAGATAGCCATATAATGGAAAAGAAAGTTGCCCAAGATTCCCCACCTGTAATTCCAATCACTAAAGAGGACAGAATTTGAATTCCTCCATACTCAGAGAATATGCCAATTACAATAAAGAGACCTGTGAAGAACAGTAGTGTCGACCAATCCACTTCATGTAATACCTTTTCGACATTTACTCTAGTTATTACTAGGAGTACTGCTGCACCCGCAAACGCAATAAGAGAAACTTCAACTCCTATTATTTGTTGGATAGTAAAGAAAAAGATTACTGCTGCAAGTATTCCAAGACTTTTTTTCAATAAATTTTTATCTTTAATAAGATGTTCCTCCTCCTCTCTGAATTTATTAATGATATTGACATCGAATCTTTCCTTCAGTTCTTTTGAAAAGAACAGTCGTAGAACAAATAACGAGAGGATAAAGGTAATAGCGATAGTTGGCCCCATTCCAATGACAAATGAATTAAAGTCGATCTTTGCAGCAGATCCAATTATGATATTTGGCGGATCACCTATCAAGGTGGCAGCACCGCCAATGTTAGAACACATTGTTTGACCAATAACATATGGAAAAGGGGATCTCTTCAGAAATCGGAAAATCGTCAATGTAACGGGAACCATTAATAATATTACTGTAACGTTATCGACGAATGCAGAAACTATCGCAGTAAATGTGCATAAAATAACCATTAGTCGCCATGGATTTCCATTGCTTAATTCAGTGGCCTTGACTGCGACCCAGTTAAATACTCCTGTTTCTCCTAAGATTGCCACTATTATCATCATCCCAAACAACAGACCTATCGTATTGAAATCAATTAATTCAATTATGAAATCAAGACTGTCGTGAGGCGCTACGAGTTGGTATCCCAATACTAGACTCACAAGAATGCTTGCTCCTAAAATTGCGATTGCAGTCCTATGAATAATTTCAAATGAAAGGACGATGTAGATAGAAATCATCACAATTGTAGAAAGAGAAAGTATCGGATGAATTTCTTTATCTAAAAGCGGTGGTAAGATAAGAATAAGAACAGAAAACAGGATGATTATTAACGAACCAATAAGATTTTTTCTGGACACGTGGCTAACTTTATCCACGTCGTTAATATTTTATTTGGTTTAACCGCCCAGCTTGGTAATGCACTGGGAACACAAAATAGTAAAATCATAGATATTATCAGTAGTACTGTCTATGAATCCAATTTTTTTTCCACAAGAATTGCAATGAATTTCAATCCATCCGATATA
>DATFEX010000125.1:0-20159 GCA_035250685.1 Nitrososphaeraceae archaeon
CAAAATAATACTACGCCCAAAAGTAATTGATAGTAGAATAAGGAGAATCAATGTTGGGAAAGCATAAAAAATGTCATTGATACGCATCATTACTTCATCAGTTTTCTTTGCTCTGTAACCTGATACCACTCCATAGATAAGTCCGATAGATATTCCAAATATTGATACAGTTAATCCTATGAATAGTGCTATTGGTATTCCCCATATGATTCCAACAAATAAATCTCTTCGCAAATCGTCAGTTCCCATAATACCGTATACTTTACCACCAAGTATAATACCAACATCTTCTATACTGCTAGAATTATCAAAAAGGAAGAATCTCTGGGAAATATGATACGTTCCCTGCAGAACTTGAGGCTTATTCGTATCTGAAAACAGCAAGACCTGGGGTTCAAAACCAGATATTGGAAAATTAAAGAGATTTTGGTATTGACTTAGTGATTCCTTAATGTTATTGTTTGTAGAAAAGATTCTGTCTGTAAAAGTGTTATTTAGACTGTTCGTAGTGGGTAAAGACGAATAATATACGGTAAAGGTATTGTTGTCAGGTCTGGTAATATCAATTTGCAAAACTGGAGGTATTTCACCATATTTTAGTGAGTGTAGGAACATGAAGTCATCAGGAAAATCATCTGCCTGGATATTGATATCGAACCCAAAGTTGTCCACTCTTATGCCTTCTGATACTTCAGAATTTGTTTTCGCATTGTTCTTATCTAGTGATACATGTTCAAATTCCTTGGAACCAAAATAATTAGTCCAAGAGGGGGCTGCAGTTTTTGGATTATTAATCCAATAATCAGGATCATTCCATAGCCTGTAAGAATCAAATGGTATTACTAGTACTGCTATTGCGGTTAATGACAGCAAGAAACCTAGAATTGATACTCCAATTATTCCACGGCGAGATTTTATCAATCCCACGAATAATTTCTTTTGCAATAGATTAGCTACCTTTTACTCTAGGGTCCAACAGAGTATAAGCAATATCGGTTATGAAAATGGTTACCAAAAAGATCAATGTGCCAATATATGTAAGTCCAATTATGATAGGTATATCAAGCAAACCTATTGCGTCATAGAAGAGCTTTCCCATGCCAGGCCAATCAAACACAGCTTCGGTAATAATAGAACCTCCAAATGAACTTGCTAAACTCAGGCCGACAGCAGTTGCAACAGGAGGTCCGGCGTTTCTTAATGCATGAGAATATAGAATTTTTCGTCGGGAAATTCCCATAGTTCTTTTTGCATAGATGAAGTCTTCATTTAAAATATTTATCAAAAAGTATCTTACGATATAAGACCAGGAACCAAACGAAACAATGACCAGTGTAATTAGGGGAAGGGTCATATGATAAAGAAGGTCGAAAATATAGTTAGCGTCAGATGGCGAAGAAAGTGGGGTAGCCCTTGCAGGAAATATGTGTAAGGTAAATGCAAATACAAGGATCATGATCATAGCTACCCACCATGTGGGAAAACTGTTACTAAAAATCGCGATAATTGAGTTGAATTTATCCCACCAGGATCCTTCCTTACCTGCGACATATGTACCAAGAAAAATACCAATAATAGTAACTAATATGGTAGCAGTTGTAAATAGTAATAAAGTCTTGGGAACTTTTTCGATTATGATATCGCGAACATTGGATGATCCATAATCAGAAGTGAAGAAGTGAGATTTTCCCAAATCTAATGTCATTACGCTAACAACTCGATGTATTACTGTTTGAGCATTAAAAGAATCCTGATCCAAACCAAGCGTTTTAGATCTGAACTGAATTTGGTTGTTTATGTAAGCTGATCTTTCATCTGGATTTTGAAATTTGAGTGTTCCTTGATTTACTTCATCTATAACTTGATTACGTATCGCATCTACAAGTAGTTTATCAAGCGTCGGACCAAGAAGTATGACAGTGATTAAGATGGTCGAAAATAGGACCAAAAACATGTTAATTGAACGAAATAGTAAGGTTCTTCCTAATCCCAAATGCTCCTAGTTAATTATGTTATTTTAATAAATACTTCCTTTTCTAAGCCCAAATGATTGAAAGCTTTCATACTATCGTAATTGCATGGTATCCAGAACCACACTCTGGACATGATGCATGATCGCTTAAACATTCTATACAATACTTACTGGCGTCGTAAAAGATGCCTAGAGCATTGGAATATAGGCAGTTCCCACACGTCACAATCTTGCTAGATCGATTTGAATTTAAAATATGCATTAAGGGTAAATCCATCATGATCAAAAAAATTTATAAATATCATATTAATGTGAGACAAGAGGTGAAATTCTAACCGCTAACTCAAAGTTGATAGAATATTCAATCTATAACCCATCAATTACTATGTAATTTATCGGCATGAAATATTGAATCGTCCTTGTTTATTCCTGGTGTGGTTAAATTCATCTTGGATTCAATAACTTCAAATTTAAACTTACAGGAGTTTCATGTTTTCAAGAACCCAAGTTATCAATCTGATCCTTTTTTTGAGATCCTTTCTGTAAGTAGATTGATCTTTTTCTCGTATAAGTCAAAGATGACTGAGTTAAAGCTCCTGTTGTAAAAATCTAATTTATTGTCGTGCAGTTGAATTAGAAAATGCTCAATTAAAACCGAAGTTAGTAGGACTAGAAAGTCTATTCTCTGTCTTTTTAATGATTATTAACTTCAGAATCAAAAGGTCTCTGACTAAGGTAAATAAAGAAAAGTTAGATGGTTGGTTCAGTCTTCTTTCTCTTCTATTTCAGTTTCTTCTATGGTATTTCCAAACTCATCTTTCTTTTCAATTTTTGTTTCTTTTTTCTTTTCGTCTCCCATGTTTGTGTATTGCACAACATTACTTAAAAATACAAAATTTACCTACTGATCTACTAAATTCGTGATATGAAAGTAATAGATAGTAACGAGGAGTTTTTGAATAAATTATCTACGAAGGGTATCTATCATCTGACCATATGGATGATATGGTTGGTGCTTTCCAATACCGAAGGCACCAATCAACTATAAAGTCGATAAGATAAGTTTACTGAGCGCTCAGTATGAATATACTGTCCGATATTGGAAAATCTACTTCTCGCATTGATGTTCTTGAGGGAAAAATTTCTCGTACTCAACACCGAAAGTCTTCATGATTATCATTTCATTTTCTTTCTTGATTATTTCTAAATTATCCTTCTCTGTCACATGGGTCATAATATAGAATGGTCTTTAAACAATATAACAGCTTTTAAGCCAATTCAATAGGCATGATTAGAGATCGCATCCCATCAGCACATAAGATAGTAGTACTCTAGACTATCTAACAAACTTTAAATAGAAATACAAGGCAGTTTGCGAAAAAATAATAACAATTCTACTCTGTTTGTTCGTAGCATAGAGTGTTTGCTTCCAAATCATTCTTCTGCTTTATGTCGCATTCCTCAATGAGTTTCAAAACAAAAGTGTGTTTCCATATTCTGATCATAACAATAAATATTATCTGTAGAACCTGATACTACACTAGAATTGGCATAGGCTACGACAATCATCATTGTTGTCAAGAGGATAATTTGTATTTTCAACATAAAAGTACGTCCAACATTCAATTAATGTGTTTAATTATTTTGTCACGTGATTGTCTTAACATTCAATTTTTGATAATGTTGATACGTATCCCAAATTTGCCTTGCCCAGTAACCAATAATTATTATCCAACAGGTTACCAAAAGTTTTGTTATTTTACTCTATAAGATTCTATACCTTGAAACGCATTGGCACTATGAATTGGAATAATTTCTCCCTTCGGCATAGGTGCATTTTTCTTAGCCATCACAGGTTTTATTTTATTAGTAATGAAGTTGGTAAAATCTTGTTCAGATTCCCAGATATCCACTACATGATATTTTCCAGAATTATCAAAACCAATAGCGTGAAATATTTCACCTTTGGGCTGATTGTGTTCCCAATCAACTTCTTTCTTAAGTTCTTCGTACATCTCTTTAGTAAATCCCTCTCCAGAAAGTATACATAAAACTGCCATACTTTTCTTATTTGTATTCAATCATATTTGATTTTTTGGGTATGTGTCCCAAATATAAAGAAAAAAATATTATTTCGACTATATCGGTCTAGAGACTACCTAATTCCTGTTAGAAATTAAATGTAGACCACATAGGTGTACATAGTTGATTATTGTGACTTACTATGCATCAGCTTATCTTAAATTAATTGACTATGAAATAACCAGTATCAGATAACAAGCGGATTCTACTAAAGTCGAAAGACTAGTTATTGGTTGTGCTGTTTGGGACTGTGATTAGAACACCGCTGTAAATATCAGGTCTAAGGGCATAATTGCTCTTGACGAATAATTCAAATGCATTTGGACCTATAGACATTCCTTTAGTAGCACTGCCGTTAATTGTAATCATGAAATTTCCTTTATTATCAATCCATTCGCCTTCCCCCTGAATCACAAGTCGGTTATTCTTGTCAGAAATAAAATAGGTTAATGAAGCATTGCTATCATAGGTACCTCCAATGGTAATATTCCCTGAAATAGTTAATGGTAAACCGCTTGTTACGATTTTTGGTTGTTGAACTTTTTCAAAAATCGCAAGTTTTGGCGTTTCGAAATTAGACCAATAGCCTTTGGCAAATGGATAAGTACTGTCTCTAAATGCAGTTAGGGATATTACTTTACCTGTTGGGTTATAATTCTTAATTTCGTATGGTCCGTTACCAATAATCGCATGATTATGCTCAGCTATCCACTTTATACTTGCGTCATATCGCTTTATGGCATCCTCAACAGTAACAGAATCCTTTAGTGCAGCAGGTACAAAACGCTCCGATTTCATCTTTTCTAATTCTAGTTTTACCGCCTGGGCATGACTTGGTATTATTAATGATAACCATTCAATATTCTTGACTGTTGCTTCTGATCTAGTATATGCAAAATTTCCATTTTTTACTAATCTTTCTATTGCCGCGTTAACTTCCCAAGGCGACGCTGCCCAAAGTGTTGCGAAATCTGCTATTTCTTTATTATCAAAATGCCAATAATCAACAAATGAAATTGCGTTACTATCGTCAAGAAATTTAGTACCTCGAAGATACTGCAAAGCTATGACGGCCCGAGCAGCATACTCTGGATCAAATGTAACATCAGTTGAATTAGTTTTAGAAGACCACTCATAAAGAAAGTAAAGAGGATAAAGTATGTCAGCTTTGCTCATTGGCTGACCATTATGCCAGTTTGAATATATCATATGATAGGTAACCTTACTCTTGGAAGTATTTTCGCCAATCTTCTCCCAGATTTGATTTCTTGGATTCCATTCTAGGGCATCATTGTCTACGGTGAGTCTTTTTTCCGGCCCCATAGTAGTAACATTAGTCCATTGAGTTCTTAAAGGAATTATTTCTCCAGTATAGGGATTTCTAGATGCAGAGGGATCTGTTACTAAAGAATTGATATTTGTGCAATAGATGTCGTTACAACCCCCTACGCCGTTCCATGCTCCTTGATATATCTGTTTAACACCGATATTAATCGTGCTAGCATTCTTATCTGATCTTGCGTTTATGAGAGATTTGCTTGTCGAGATACCTGCACCAAAGTCATTAATTAGCCCCTTAATTGAAGAGGAGGCCACGTATGGATCGATATTTTGAGCTGCAAAAATTCTTACAGCTTCCTGAATTCCAGAACTCACTGCTTGTCTCAATAATTCATTGCGTTCTTCCTGATTAGTAAAATTTGAATACTCTATGCTTTGTGTTATTTTATCAAGTGTAGAGTTTTGATAGTTCCAAAATGACGGGTTGGCCCATCCAGGCATTTTGCCAAAATAAGGAGAGTACATTTGAGCCGCAATAACAGGATTGTATCTAACAAAGGCAGATGTTCCACCGAAACCTTCAGTATAAATTTGCCATGATAATTCTTGTGGGTCAGTGCCGTAGACGATAAGGTTTGCCTTGTTCAAGTCCCCATAGTTTCTTTGCACAGTAAAGCCAATATTATCAAGTTGATTTGCAAGTATTTCACCCATTAGTTTTCTAGGCAGGTCATCGCTCCTTATCATGAACTTGATCAAGATTGGGGCTCCTTTGTACGTCCATTTTCCTTCTAATTTTATTGCGCCATTTGCACTGAGCACTCTATCGATTGTTTCCTTGGCAAGATTTGGATTATATTTGAAATTGTAAGATTCCAGAATTGGAATAAGAGCTTCATATTCAGGAGAGGAAGTTCCAAATGGATCTATTTGGACACTGCCAAATCCATTTAGAATTTCATCTACTACAAATTCACGATTAATTAGATAATTTATTGCAAAACGAATTTCCTTAAATTGGAATGGATTCAGAACATCTGAACTATTTGAAGGGGCAGGATTCAATAAGAAGCCAAATGAACCTGCATTTTTTTCATATATTTTTAAAGAGGTATCATTTGAAATGGACGACACTTTCTCAAGAGGTATCCTAAAGTAGTACGTATCAAGATTTCCATTTTTAATTTCCTGTAAAGCAGTATTTCCGTCAAGATATTGAATGAATCTAATATTGTCGGTATATGCACCTTTTTCATTTGATTCAACTGCATTGGCGGCAGTAAAGGAGAGAACAACCACAACTAAGAATAAGAGCAAAACAATGGGTGCTTTGGATATTTCTGTCAATTGTTAAGTGGTAAAGGTAAGTGGTTTATGAATTTTCTTGATTGGATTGTCTCTTTCAAAACAAGATAATATACCCCATTACTAACTAGCTTTGTGGCCTCGGCATGCCTTAGATTCAAAACTCAACTATTATCATTGCTTGACAAGGCAGTTATATCAGAAACTGTCTACAAGCATTTTATTAAAAGGGGTTTGAAGGTTATTTCGCCCTCAAATGATTATGGACTATATAAGTTAGGCCAAATTTTACCAGAGATAGTTATCGGTGCATCGGATGAGTATATCAACAACATGCATGTGCCATACCAGGCAACGAGCTATATTGCTGCAAGAACTGCCAACGTTGGCAAAGCGATTTACATTTACAAGATTGACGACAAACCGGGAGGTGGCGTTCTTTCACTAACAGGCGGTATTAGAAAATTAGGAGATAGTACCTTCGCATCGACTCATAGAATCTTGTTGGGAGGAAAGGCCATGATGATTAGTGCTGATAATCTTGTGATTAATAAAGAACATATTTGGAATTGGCAGTTTTTTGGAAACGCAATAAGAGAATCTAATTCAGATATCTATGAGGATCTGGTCAAATTGAGTAACAAATTTCATAGAGGACAAGAATTTCGTCAAATTGTTGTTGCCAGATCTGACAATACACTTCGTAGACTCAATTTCGCAGATCTATGTAGTGAGAATAAAATAAAAATTCTTGATCCCAAACATGGAATCAAAATCACATTCTTGACAAACGAATCAGGATATGAATACGCTTCAAAATTCCTTCCTGAATCAGATCTAGTAGAATATATTATGACAGGAATGCGCTTTGATATGAATTTAGCCATGGTAAAAATCAGAAAGTTACATGGCATTGACATGATTCTAAATGATGGTGGCCGTATCATGTCAAATTCTGTTCGGGATCTTGGGTTACTAGGAGAAGAGAGGATTACACTTGAACCTTATCCAGGGGATCAATTCATACCTCATCGTTCTAGATCCGATCCTCAAAATGTATTGGGTATGGAAGGATCAGGAATTGACGGAGGAGAAATTGAAAATGGAATAAAAGTTATTTCCAATAAAATTAATGATGAGCAGGCAAACGTATATCTATATCCACTGAAAGAAGAAAATGAAAATGATCCCAAAGTACATCAATAACGTCGATTGAGATGGACTATTGGTATTTGTTTCATCAGAATATTAAAGAGTCTTCTTATTCTTGTTGGCAATCCTTTTTTTCAGGGCATGATTCATTTCATCAAACATCTTTGCCAAATTCCAACCAACGTTGGTGTAGGATATGTTACCATGAGTCGATCTTATATGTACGTCAATTTCATACCTCTTCCTAGATCCTGAAACTTTCCTTAGTTTAATATGGCAACGCGCCTGTTCTATATCAGGGTGAATTTTTCGCATGAATTTAGTAATATTGGCAAATTTAGATTTTGCAAGCTCTGCATCGAATGGTTCATCGGGCAGACCTACAATAAACATTGGAATATCTTCCTCTAACTGTTCTCCCAACATGGCAACAATGTCTCTGTAAGTGATAATTCCCTGAATCTCATCCCATACATTAATTATGCAGTAGCTAGATCCTGCGCTTATCATCTTATTACATACACTCTCAAGAGAATCGTCCACACTTGCTGTAATTACATCATCATTAGCCAAGCCGGAGACTTCAATGGAAAATCTATCCTCAGCATCGTCTATTCCTTTAGACTTTTTACCTATTCTTTCTGAGGGGGACATTAACTTCATGATATCAGATGATGTTATGATACCAATTAGGTGATTGTTATCAACTACAGGTAGATGATCAATTCTTCTCCTTTTCATTATCGATTTAGCAGCAGATACAGTTTTGTGAGAATCTATAACAATGGGATCTCCTGTCATTATGTTAGATGCGTTTACCCGTAGATTGCTTTCTTCTAATTGTTTCTTTATCAAATCAACAATCCGCCTAGCAGAAATCTGGCCCTCCACATTGCCATTTTGAACTATGGGAAGGGTTCTCAATCTATAGTGACTCATGATTCTTGCCGCCTCTCCAACTGCACTCTCTCTTTTCAATTCTGGTATTATTTTTCCAACTAAGGATGGTCTTGTTGTCTTGATGTCTTTTGCACCTATAATATCTCTAATACTTAGGGCGGCTATCCTGTCAGATAACTTTACCAAGACCTCATAAGAATCAGTTTCAATCAAAGTACTGATAATTTTTGATAATGATTCATCCGGAGATACGATGACCGGGGGTTCAATGAGCTCTTCGACCGGGATACTTCGGACTGAGCTAAGATTATCATGAATTCTGTTAATAGTCAACCTCAAGCACTATATTTTCTTGTACATTAAAGGTTTTATGTACTACTAAAGCAGTTAGATGTAATACACCATATGTCAACAAATTACAATATTATCATGTCGGATTAGATTCATCTGAATTATTGCATTGTATATTTTGTAGATTTTGTAAAAAGCTTCAAAATGAAATTATAGGTTGGAAAAAATGCTAAATAATATTTCATACTATGCTTTTTGTAAATTCTTTTTCAACATTTATCAAATTTATTTGCTGTTGATCTAATGATCTTAATCTGCAAAGTTTTTTAGAAAGGAATAGTGGTACATGATTGGAAGAATAGTTATGCCAAGGTCCAAAGCACAAGTTTCTGGTAAAAGTACGAAGGACGGCAATGCAGGAAATGAGGAATCTCTACCGAAATGGGCCGAAGATGAAATAAAGTCGGTGCAATTTGGGGAACCAGAAATTCTAACAAGATCAGGATACATATTGTCTGTATATGAAGATGCATGGAAAATTGATTTGCAAATATATGAAGCTCTCTCTGACGGGCGTACCATTATCGAAGGTTTGGATGTACCTAAAAATTTGAAAATTTCTGATTTTCTTAAGGGATTTATTTATGAATTTAAAATAAGAATGTTTAAAGGTGAGCTAAGTTCCAAGTTAGTCGAGTTATTAAAATCAAAGTTTAGTCTAGAAATGAATGCGATATATAGATTTGAATTAGAAGATCTTCAACTCATGGACGTTGAATCAGATGTGCAAGCATCAGCCGGTGCTTCCGAAGACGAAGACGAATAAACCATCAGTATTAGTTATCCAATATTCTTCTAAAGGAAGCTCCAACGACTGGATTTACTATAAATGGTATCGTATTCTTTAGCCATATTCCACCTCGCATGTAGAATGGCACAACGATTTCCAATCTATTTGATGTCGATGCTCTTATAATTGCCTTGGAAACAGAATGTGGATCCAGATAGAATCGTTGCTTATTTTTGAACTTACTGCCAAAAGATGGATGTTGAAAAAAGTTTGTATTTACTCCTATAGGGCTTACCACAGTAACTCTGATTCCAGTACCGTGCAATTCGTGTTTGAGTGACTCGGAAAATCCAAGTATTGCAAATTTTGACCCACAGTACGCGGCCAAACCAGGTATTCCAAAGCTGGCTGCCAAGGATGCTACATTTATGATATGTCCACTTTTTTCTCTTAACATCGGATTAAGAAATGCCTTAGTACAATAAATCATTCCAAGGTAATTTGTTTTGGTAACTTGTTCTATTTCCTCTATTGATTGATCTGCTATTTTTCCCATCATTCCAACCCCCGCATTATTTACCAATATGTCAACGTGATCATAGACTGAAAGCACGTCCTCGGCCATCTTAGATACTTCGGCTTTGTCAGACACGTCACAAGAAAATATCATGGTTTCACATTTATCAGCGATTTCAGATGAAACTTGGGACATACGTTCTTTGTTTCTAGAAACAAGAATAACTGCTTTGACATGTTGTTCTGCAAAATCTAGAACAGTAGATTTGCCTATACCAGATGACGCACCTGTTACTAAAATTGTTTTTCCTTTCAATTTATTCATTACAAATCCTCTTTGATATAGACAATCATGTATTTTCTAATATTTTAGCTGGTATCAGAATTCTTAGATTTAATTTGATTTGCTATAGAGTCCTTACCAATTGTAATTCTCATAAGAGCAATCCACATAACAACGAGGGGCACATGATACGTAGCAATTCTCCAAGCAATGATTACAGATAATTGAGAGGAATTAAGAACGTCAGTCAAATTCGGAATAGTACTAATATTCGTAATGTATGCCCAGACACCCAATTCAGCTAGGCCGGATCCACCTATCGTAACAGGTAAGGTGGATAAAGCAGTAGATGCTGAAGTGGCCATAAATGATTGGAAAAATCCAACATGCTGACCAACAGATTCAGCAAGCACCAAAAATGAAATACCTTGAAAAGCAAAGGCTACGAAAGTTATTGCCATTCCAACGGAAAGGACCTTTACAGAGTGAAATGAAGTAAAATTTTCTCTGCTCATCTTGCAAAGATCTGCTAAGGCTATATTTGTTGAATTTATTATACGATCTGATCTATCCTTTGACAGGAATCTATTTATCAATTTGAGTATAAATTCTGGCAGCTGTATGTTCCTGTTTGCAGACATTATAACGACAAGAAACCAAAATGCAAAAGTGGGGATGGCAACTACGATAACTAGAATACCAATAAAAGAACCACCGCCGAAAATTGCCACACCTCCTGCTATGAATGCCAAAATGCAACCTGCAAAAACATCAGCTATAATTTCTGCGGTAGCAACCCAAGCTGCCTTGCCCGCCGGAACTCCGTTCTTGATCAGCCATGCAATCCTTACTATTTCACCACCAATAAACGAAGGAGTGGTTTGTGTCACAAATTCTCCGGCAATTCTCGCATTCATAGTTTTGAAAGTCGTGCTATAATTTGGACCGATGAAATGCTTGATAAAATACCTAAACCTATATGCCTGTAACAAGATTCTTACCATAACAGCCGAAACAGAAAGAAAAAATGGCAATGGTCCGACTGAGAAAACATCAGCTGGAGAAACGGGCGTAAACGTAAACAGTATTAAAAATGGTATAAGGCTCACAGCAACTGCAACTAATCTCCATTTCAAGCCTGCTCAATGCAAAATAACAGAAGGTCATATAATAATCAATAGAATTAATATATTCACTCTTTGTTTGAAGCTTGATTGGAAACTATTTTTGTTACTGGGACGGCGGGGTCTGGAAAATCGCTTCTTACATCCAAACTTGTTCAGTGGTATAGAGATAATAACTTTTATCCCATCTCATTAAATCTTGACCCAGGCGTCATTTCTTTGCCTTATGAACCCGATGTAGATGTAAGAAATTACATTGATATTGAAAAAATAATGTCTGAGCATGGCTTGGGACCAAACGGTGCGCTCATTATGGCTGCAGACATGATAGCTACAAAATTAGACGAAATACAAGAGGAAGTCTATAATCTGAATCCAGATATTGTGATAGCAGATACCCCTGGTCAAATTGAACTTTTTATATTTAGAGCAAGTGGTCCCTATTTTGTTTCTAATTTTCAATCCGACAATAAGATAAACATATTTACATTCGATGGAATTCTCGCGTCGTCTTCACCTATCAATTTCATTTCTATTGCTCTAATGGCCACATCTGTAAGACTTCGATTAAATATTTCACAGATTGATGTGATGACAAAAAGAGATCTGGTAATTGATAGGCTCCAAGACATTATCCGATGGTCTGCTAAATCCTCACTGGAAGATTCACTCCATAATGAAAAAAACATTGAACATTCAATTTTGAGTAGGGACCTTTTACAGGCCTTGCACAAAAATAAACTAATGCAAAACCCAATTCTTGTTTCAAGTTTAACAATGAGCGGAATGGTAAATCTTACTGCAGCTCTTTCAAGAGTCCTAAACTTTGGAGAAGAAAAAGGAGATTAGAAATAGAAATGAAAGAAGCATTGACTTTTTGTAAAGCGAAGGCGCCATCATCAACAGCAAATCTAGGTCCCGGGTTTGATGTCTTTGGACTAGGACTCAATCTTTTCTATGATACCGTATCTATCATCAAGTTGGCATCTAAGAGTGGTAAAATAAGAATAATATTAGAAAATAATAATAGTAAAGTACCGTCTGTGGTGGAAGAGAATACCGCAAGTCTGTCGGTACTGAAAATAGCAAAAAAATACAAAATCAAAAATGATCTTGAAATTAAAATATCTAAAGGAGTGCCAATAGGATTGGGATTGGGAAGTAGTGCTGCTTCCAGTGCTGCTGCCGTTACTGCATTTAACGAACTTTTTCAATGTAATTTGTCCGAAAATGAATTGTTGGATTTTGCTGCTGAAGGAGAAGTAAGCAGCGCAGGAGTAAAACATTATGATAATGTTGTTGCTTCGTTGTTCGGAGGATTCGTAATAGTAAGAACACATCCCACACTTCAGTTTAGTCGAATAAATGCCCCGAAAGATTTGATACTTGTAGTTTGTGTTCCTGAAATGGTAACTCCGGCTAAGAAAACAAAAGTAGCGAGGAGCGTGATACCAAAAACAATATCTATTGAACATCATACAAGAAACTTGGCCAATGCATGTATGATGGTAAGCGGCTTTCAGTATCAGGATACGAAGCTTCTAGCAAGTGGTATCAATGATATCATAGTGGAACCTGCCAGAAAGAACCTTATTCCGAGTTACGATAAGATAAAATCAAATGCATTGCGCTCTGGCGCATTGGCCGTAACTATAAGCGGGGCCGGACCGTCAATGATTGCTTTCACGAATTCAAGCAATGATGCCCCGAAGATAGGTAAATCTATGGAATATGCATTTGCTGAATGTAAAATTAAGAGTCATGCATATGTTTGTGGTGTTAGTGGAGGAGCTAGAGTCATTGCGAAACACTGATTCCAAATAAAGTGGAAAATAACCGAAGTTATTTTTTGCTCTTATTAAGAAAATCAGACATCATCTTTTTCCTATCCTCGTGAGCAAAACACAAGGACCATCCATAAATTTCCAGCCTGAGTCCTGTTTCGAGATCTGCATCCATACCTCTATTTACTAACATTTTGCTTACCTTTACGGCGTTGAAACTATTTTTCGCAATCTGTTTTGCCATTGAAATACACTCATTCATCAGTTTATTGTTAAGTAATTTTGCTACCTGATTGTTCCTTTCTTTTTGTTTCTCCTTGTCGTCAGTTGTAACTTCAGGTGGTAAATTATCTTCTGCAGTCAAGCTAATCACATTGTTTACCAAACCCAATTGAAACGCTTCTTCTGCAGATATCATCCTTCCAGTAAAAACTAATTCCTTGGCCTTTGCAGGTCCGACCAACCTCATCAACCTTTGTGTTCCTCCCCATCCAGGTGGAATTCCTATTGTTACTTCAGGCTGTCCGAGTTTTGCATTGCTGGAGGCTATTCTGATATCGCATACCATAGCTAGTTCGCAACCGCCTCCCAGTGCATATCCGTTAATTGCTCCTATCACTGGCTTTTCCAAACGTTCAATCTTGTTTAATACAGACTGTGCTGAAGAAGCATATTTTTCTGCAGCAATTGGATCGATGTCGACCATGTATGAAATATCCGCACCAGCGCAAAATGATTTTTCACCAGCTCCTGTTACTATTATAACCTTAATAGTTTCGTCAGCGCCTAGCTTGTCCACTGTTTGAGAAAGTTCTGATATGACGTCAGTATTCATGGCGTTTAGTGCTTCAGGCCTGTTGATTCGAAGTATAGCAACTTCTCCTTGAGATTCAAGTTGAATATATTTCAGGTTAGACATTGAGAAAAGTGGAAACTGCGTTCAATTAAATCTTGTTCTGAAAAAAGCCTGTAACTCAATAGTTACAAGATATCAAATTACTTTGCAAGTAAAAATAAAGAAAAGATTGGTAAAAAGAAAGAATTATGCGCCGGCCATTCCGTTTCTTAATTCAACGGCCTTGTGATCGTCATTTTCGTTGGCCATTGATTCAGCAGCTGCCTTGTGCATCTCAGACATGGCACATCCCATTTGTGCTTCAGGTTTACCTCTTCTCATGATACCACGGTATAAACCAGCTTCAAGTGTTTGTCCATGAGCTTTTTCCCATTCTTCAACTGGGATACTGTATTTCTTTTGGATTCTATCTCTGTACCATTCTGGAATTACATTAAATGCACAGAATGGAACAATTCTCAAGTCAGGTGTCAAATAGTGAATGTCACATCTCTGGAGTCTCTCTAGATCTTCGTTATATTTGTCTTGGAAGTGCATCATCCCTAAGAATAGGGAACGAACATGCCATGAACCTACTGAGTCAAAATTACGCTTCAACAAGATGCTCGAGAACATCTTTGCAAGATTCAAGCCATGAGGTTGTTTGTCTCTATCAACGAATTGATTTAGTTTTCTAATTACTTGTAACATCGCATAATACCTGTTTGCACCTGATCTTATCTCTTCAGCTTTTTCTTCAAAGTATTCCAAAACACCTTTAAGATCAACGAATGATGTTAATGGAATTAATTTCTTGGTTTGAGTATCTTCAAATACATAGGTTCCAGCACCACAGGCAAAGTGAATTGAGAGTTCATATTTTGGTTTCTTGCTAAATGCTTCGATTACATTTGTTAGTGGCATACATGATGGAACTGGGAACCAATCATCCATTGAAATTTCCCCATTAGTTTGTTCTTGTATTCTTTCAATACAGTCTGGAATGGTAATTCTATATTTTTCTCGCTCTTTTTTGCCCATTCTACCAGTTAATGAAACAGGCTGGAAGTTGACAGCGTGAACAACATCAAGATGTTGTTGAGCATATCTAATAATGGGACCTAACTCATGATCATTAATTGACTTTATCACGGTAGGAACGAACACTACAGTAGTTCCACATTTTCTGGCAGATTCCAAAGCATACGGAACTTCCCAGTGATTCTTTGGATTAGTTCTAGGAGTAACACCATCAAATGATAAGTAAAGATTACTTACACCCGCATTTCTTACCTGACGCATTGTTTCTGGAGAAAGCGCCAACTTAATACCATTAGTATTCATTTGCACATGATCAACTCCCTCTTCTTTCATAATCCTGATGATATCTGAAATGTCATCCCTCAACATTGGCTCACCACCAGTAATTTGGATTGAATTTCCAGCAATTGGTTTTTCTGCCTTTAGAGTTTTCATCATCGCTCGAACTTGTTCATGAGTGGGCTCATATAGATAAGCACCCTCTAATCCTTTCTTTACATAAAAGAAGCAGTACCAGCAAGTCAGATCACATCTATTGGTGACTATCATGTTAGCTAATCCGGAATGTGAAAGATGATTAGTGCATAAACCGCAATTGGTCGGGCACGCGCACTTGTCTACCATAACGTTTGGAGCATGTGCACCTTTCCCATCCATCCAATACGTGCTGAATTTATTGTACATTTTATATGAACCAAAGTACAATTCTTCGCATTCGCCGTGTGTAGGACAGGTCTTGGTCATGAAGACTTTGCCTTCTCTTTCAAAAACTTCAGCGTCAAGAATCATGTTACAATCTGGACATATACTCTGAGTAAATCGTATAGTTCGCTTGTCTGTATTTATTTTACTTACGGTACGGTTAGATATTTGTATTAATTCCAATCAATCACACCTAGGTATTCATGTCGACTTTGTATATTTCCTATATAAGTATAATGTAACTAATAATATGGTGATTAGTTTGGTTGAGTCGCGAGATTAAATGGTCCATCTAGAATATATAGTATGTTTCTGTTATCCTGATTTAACGCTATTATGAGTTTATCTGATAAGACCAAAAAAGCCATGGAAGAGATAGGTTTGGGAAGTTATGAAATAAAAGTCTACATTTCATTGCTTGAAAACGGGTCGATGGCAGCTTCTGAAATAAGTAAGAAATCAAGCGTGCCATATTCAAAGATATATGAGGTTCTAAATTCTTTGGAGGAGAGAGGCTGGATCGAATCTAACAGTTCTAGACCGCAGAAATTTTTTCCAAATTCACCGCAAACTGCAGCAGAAATAACTAAAACATTGATTGAGAAAAAGATGGATTCTAACAATGAGTTGATAATACGAGAATTAATGCCCATTTATGAAAAAACGGGAATTAAGGAAAGGCCAGAGATATGGGTGGTAATGGGATTGTTTAATATTGCTAATAAAGTTCAAGAAATTATTCAGAATTGTAAGAAGGAATTACTTGTTGCATTACCTCAAGGTGCAGAAAACATTGTTGGCATTATTCAAGCGACGTTGAGAACATTATCAGAGAAAGGCGTAAAAATAGCAGTTCTTGTATCGGACAATACTAGTAATGAAACAATACTTACAATATCGAGGGTAGCTGAAGTTAGGGTTAAGAACAATATGTTCGGAGGAGGAGTCATTGGGGATATTAACCAGGTCATGATATTGCTTGGAAGTGGAAGAAATGATAAGGGAACTGTAGAGCCAATTGCAATATGGGCCAATCATATCGGTTTGGCAGGATTTGCTAAAGAATATTTCAGATATTTATGGTCAGACGCAACTTCAAAATGATATTGGATTTGACTTTGATATTATTTTTATTCTCTCCTCGTACAATCTAATTTTTAAGTCTCTACAAGGCAAATAGAAAAGGACAAACAATGACGGAATAAGCCCTACTGAAGAAAATATGAAGTAGATCTTGAGTTAGGAGTTTGTCCTCCATGAATAATTCATATGGCCTGATTTTTTTTGATATGGAGAATTAAGTCTATGTCAGAAACTTGATAAATAACAATGAATCCTATGAAGACATTGGTCCTAATAGAAGCTGCGTGTTCGCTGGAAAGTTTTAGGAGGTTTATTATCGTAAGTACATGTAGGTCCTTTATAACTGAAAGTTATATGCACGACTTTGAAATATTTCCTGAGCGCGAGGAAGGTCCGGGCGCAATATACATAGAAGCAGCTGATAAGGTAACTCTAAAAAAAATTCGTGAGATGACGTTTGTAAATGCCAAAGAAGTCCTGGGTATAATCTATTCTTCAAAAAGTGGAAATACAAATCTTAAATGGAGACAGACTAGGAGGAAAAATGGAAAAGTGACTGGAGAGGCATCACCAAATGCTTTAGTGAACCTAGTTGAATCAGGAGTAATAACACAAGAATGGGTAAACAGTTATCTTGAATCTTCAAAGCGTAGTAACGAAATAAATACCGACTCGAACTTGAATTCTGAGTCGACTTGACATTTCCGAATAATACAAAACAATGTGTGAATAATAGTTCAGATGATTGTACGTGATTCAAAGCATTCTGAAAAATCTAAGGCAATAATTGCGGAAGACCTGGATGATCTATTTACACTTAGAAGAATTATTGAAATAAACGATACCATTATAACGGACACAACTAGATCCATTAAACAGAAATCAGAGTTTTCCAGACCCGACAAAGGCGAACGAGTAAAAATAAGGATATTACTAAGAATAGAGACCATTAAATTCGATGGTACGGTTGATAGAATAAGGATCGGAGGGACTATTCTAAATAGTGATAACCAGTTAGTCCCTAAAGGCGTTCATCATTCTATATCTATCAAAGTAGATGATATGATAATTTTGGAAAAGAAGCAGTGGAAGAAAATTCAAGCAGATATTCTAAAGAATTCTGGCAACGATACAATTTATCTTCTTATTTCAATCGACATTCAGGAAGCCGCTATCGCATTAGTGACTGGTACCCATGTGAAAATTTTACCGAATATCTATTCTGGTCAGAGTGGAAAAAGATTCCAAGGTTCCAGAACGATAAATGCAAATATTGAAAGTTTCTTTGAGGAAATACTCACAGGAATTAAAGGTGTTACAAATCTACACTCCCAAAAACAAATGCTGATACTATTTGGTCCCGGAGAGACTAAGCGAAGATTTTTCAACTACCTTACTAAAGAATTTGATGAAAAAATTATAGTTTTGGAAGGAATAGATGTTGCTGGTGAGGATGGAATTTTTGTATCTTTACGATCTACATCACTAAAGGAATTACTAAAAGCAAGTAAGATTGGAATCGTATCATCTTTACTCGACAAATTAATCTATCTTATCCACCAAAGCGATCCTAAATATGCGATAGGAGTTAATGAAGTAAGAAATGCAGTAGATAATAAATCGATAGAAAGCTTGATTTATTCTAATGCTATTCTAGAAAAACTAGATGAAGTTGAATTCATCGATTTGTTGAACTCTACGGAAGCTGTGGGAGCAAAAATTTATGGAGTAGATGCTTCTACTGACATCGGACTTCGAGTTTCTTCCTTGGGTGGGATAGTAGGACTTCTCAGATTCGCAATAAGGTAGTTTCGTGATAGTTATGTATTAGATAATGATACCTAATTGATTAACCACCTTAGGTAATTTTTGTCTACACTATCCATTTTGATCTCAACAATTTCAGGAAGTTCATAAGGGTGAATTTTCTTTAGTTCTTTCTTTAGTTTGTTGGATGATACAGTTTTGAAAAAACAAAGGTATTCGTTATCATATTGTAACTTGTTTTTCCAGTAGTAGAATGAATTTATTTTAATAATGTTCACACATGCACAGAGCTTTTTTGAAATCATTTTTTTCGCTATGCTGTTTGCAGATTTTCTAGACTGAAATGTAGAAATTATTATGGATCCTCTGATTAGAGACCTTCCTAATTTCGATTCCTTCATTTGTTCTCTTTTGTGGATTCTTGACAACTACAAATTAAAGAATGGGAAAAGACCTTACTCGGTCTTTTCTCCAATTGAGGATCTAGAATTCCTATTAAAATTGCCCATAGGTACATCCGGAAAGTTGTCCGTAACCCTTTGTTCGGCCACTATGCTTGCTTCTGCAAGGATGTTATTAATGTCTCCACCTGATGGATTTAGAGCAAAGCCAATGTCAGAAGTGCTATTAGCATTCACCATAATATCACTAAATACATCATTTATTTCTCCCAGCTCGGAATCAACATTTGGCATTAATCCAGTAAGTCCTGTTTTTACTTTAGAAAGAGTACCAACTGCTGGTTTCAATGCAGTGAGTGCATCTCCTATATCTATAGTAGATTCTAGTCTCATGTGTACTTGTTCCAGAGACATTTTCAACTGTGAAATTGTCTTGATTGTTCTCCTAACCTGCGAGAGTTCATTCGATAACATCTTACTCTGCTGGCTGTCATGATTTTGTAAATGAGAAACAATTTGATTAAAAAGGGTTCTATCTTTTGATTTTAATTTTTCCAAAAGGGAGTCTAATTTTTGTGTTTGAATCCCTAGTCTGTTCTTTGCAGTTTCCATAGTAGGCTTAAGAGGTTTCTGAGATCTCAACGATTCTCTAATCCTTTCAGAAGTGTCTTTTTTGACCTCCTTATTCCACTGGTTTGAAAAGCTAGTCATAACATCTAAGTAAATCAGTAGACGTTAAATCAAAGTGTCATATTTCAATAACCTGCTTGTAATATTTTCTAAACATGTTCACACATACTTCTAGTATTTTTTTCTATTTCCCTCTCTCAACTCTTCTTAACTGAGTTTC
>DATFEX010000126.1:0-6696 GCA_035250685.1 Nitrososphaeraceae archaeon
AAAAAAGTGTCACTTGAATTTTCTCAAACAATATATGTAGATAAATATCATAAACAAATGTAATCCGATCTAAAATGACCAAAACCTTCCTAGATGAAATCCAGGACCACATACTCCTATTTGATGGCGCGATGGGAACTGAAATACAGAAACTCAAACCAAAACCTGAAGACTTTCCAAATAATAAAGATGGCTTCAATGACGGACTTGTGTTGTCCAAGCCTGAATGGATCGCAAACATACATAGAAGTTATCTGGAAGCTGGTTCTGACTGTATAGAAACAAATACCTTTGGCAGTAACCAAATAAAACTCCAGGAATATGGATTTGGTGAAGAAACCATATCAATAAATAGATCCGCAGCAGAGCTTGCAAATAGCGTAGTAAGAGAATTTGCAGATGGAAAAAAATTTGTGGTCGGATCAATGGGTCCCACAGGATACTTGCCTAGCTCAAATGATCCTGATCTAGGAAATGTTCCTCTGAACACAATTGTTGATGCTTTCGATTTACAGGCACAAGGATTAATATCAGGAGGCGTTGATGTTCTACTTATAGAAACAAGTCAAGATATCCTGGAAGTTAAACTGGCGATACTTGGATCTGCCAATGCCATGGAAAAAATGGGTAAAAAAGTACCCATAATATCTAATGTAACTTTGGACAAGTACGGTAAGATGCTGCTTGGGACAAACGTTCAGTCAGCTTATACTACCGTAAGCGATATGGGGGTATCAGTTTTTGGATTGAATTGCTCCACTGGACCCGCTGAAATGGAATCAAGTATAAGGTGGCTAGACGAACAAAATGAATTACCCATACTTGTCATGCCAAATGCAGGAATGCCAATTAACGAAGGTGGTAATGCAGTTTACAAGATGACCTCAAAAGATATGTCTCACCATCTTGGAGATTTTTTGCAAAAATACAAGAGAGTGAGAATGATTGGTGGTTGCTGTGGAACTACCCCAGAACACATAAGAGAACTCAAAAGTATACTAAAATCGTATAACTTATAATTCACAAACTATCAATTGACAGTATCACCACTAAATGGACTTAAAACATGTACCCCGAGTAAGTTCAGCGCTAAAGGCTGTAGATTTAGTTCAAATTCCTCCACCTCTAATAATAGGAGAACGTCTGAACACACAGGGTTCAAAAAAAGCCAAGAGATTGGTACTGTCAGACGATTTTGATGGCCTTATAGATCTTGGTAGAGAACAAGTAAATGATGGTGCTCACTGTATTGATGTCTGTGTAGCAACGACCGAAAGGTCTGATGAACTTGAATTTATGAAAAAATTGGTGAAAAGATTAAGCCTAGAAATCGATGCCCCTCTGGTGATTGATTCTACAGACCCGAAAGTGATTACCGATGCAATTAATCAAATTCCTGGAAGACCAATCATTAATTCAATAAACCTTGAAGGCGATGGCTCTCGTTTCCATTCTCTTGCGCCAATCATGTCAAGATTCGGTATACCAGCGATTTCCATGTGTATTGGACCAAATGGAATGGCCAAGACATCAGATGATAAAATTAATGTTGCAAAGTTATTAGTTGATACTGGAAAGAAATACGGATTAAAGCCGTGGCAGTATATTTTTGATGTACTTACTTTCACGTTAGCAACTGGTGAACAGGAATATGCAAACTCTGCAGTTGAAACTTTAAAGGGAATATCTTTGGTGAAGAAAGAAATACCAGGCTGTTTTACCACCCTTGGATTAAGCAACATAAGCTTTGGCCTTCCACCTAACGCCAGAAAAATAATCAATTCGGTATTCTTATATCATGCTCTAAAAGCAGGACTTGATACCGTGATTATAAACGCAAAAGACATAACTCCGATAGGTGAAATTAAAGAGGAACAAATCAAGCTTGCGGAAGATCTTATTTTTAATAAACACGCCAACGCACTTTCAGATCTAATTTATTATTTTGAGAATAAGGATGTGACGATAACTAAGAACGAACAAAAATTGGAAGAAATAAATAATGATTGGAGTTTTGATAAGCGCTGTCACTATCGTGTAGTAAATAGAATAAAAGACGGAATTGAAGCAGACGTAGTAGGTGCAATTGCTAATAGACTTGGGAAAAAATTAAGTGAAAATGTCGAGAATATTCAGAAAGAGGATATTTTAAGACAACAACCGGAATTGGCACATGATGCAGCAGTTGAAACTCTTAATGAAGTATTACTTCCGGCAATGAAGGAAGTCGGTGATAAGTTTGGGGCAGGAGAGTTAATTTTGCCATTTGTACTGAAATCAGCAGAATGTATGAAATCAGCAGTATCGGAACTTGAGAAATACTTGATCAAAAAACAAGGAGTAAGCAAGGGTAAACTGGTACTATGTACTGTATATGGAGACGTTCATGATATTGGTAAAAATCTTGTAAAAACAATTTTCATAAATAACGGATATACGGTTTATGATCTTGGTAAACAAGTTCCAATTCAACAAATTATAGATAAGATCAAGGAAGTGCAAGCTGATGCGGTTGGTTTATCTGCTTTACTAGTTTCTACCTCAAAACAAATGCAGTTCTTTATAGAAAAGGCCAGGGAACTTGATCTTAGGATTCCGGCTTTGTGTGGAGGTGCCGCAATCAATAGTAACTACATTAATCGAATTGCAAAAGGCGATGAGGTGTATAGGGCAGGAGTATTTTACTGTAAAACAGCATTTGATGGTCTAAATGTCATGAACAAATTGAGATCTCCGGAAAGGGATAAATTTGTTGAAGAGTGGAATAGCAAAATTACTAAATTTGATGAAACGAAAACAACTAGTATTAAAACTGATATAGACTCATCAGTTAACAGGATAATACCAGTATCACCACCAGTTGCACCTTATTTAGATACACCAATAGTACTAAAACCTTCAGAAATTGATCTTGAAAAAGTTTGGAGCTATTTGAATAAGAAATCCCTTTTTGTTCTCTCGTGGGGTATAAGAGGAAAATCTGCGTCAAAGATCGGTGATCCAGAATCATTGCTAAAGGAATGGAAAAAGAAAGTAATAGATGAGGAGCTCTTCTCACCAAGTGTTGTATATTCCTACTTTAAGTGTAACAATCAAGGTAACAACCTTGTTGTTGAATCTAACAAACATGGTGAAGTTGTTTTTGAATTTCCACGATCTTCAAAACCAAAACACTTGTGCATTACAGATTACTTTGGCAAACAGGATACTGTGGCGTTTCAAGTAGTTTCAGTCGGTCAGAAAACTGTTTCCAAAATTGAAGAGCTAAATTCAACGAATAATTATACTGACGCCTACTATCTTCATGGGTTGGCGGTAGAAACAGCTGAAGCACTTGCCGAATGGGTTCATTACAAAATTAGAGAGGAATTGAATATTGACAAAAACAGGGGTCTGAGATATAGTTGGGGATATCCAAGTTGTCCTGATACTATGCAGCACTATTTGGTATGGAAGTTAATTGATCCTACCAGATGTGGAATAGGTCTTACTTCTGCAGGTCAGATAACTCCTGAATACTCAACTGCCGCCATTGTAGTTCATCACCCTGATGCAGAATATTTTATACTATAGATAAGATAAGATTTTAGAGATAAATGACAATCAACGATTTTGTCCTCTCCTGTGCTACCGACGATGTACCAGGATACTTTACTTATGAGGGTGAAAACATGCTAATTGTTCAGTCCAAGGAAGGCGCAAAATTAGGTAGGAATGATTTTGACAGGATTGAAGAATTTATGAGTGCGTTGATTTCGCATGAATCCGTTCATGTTGTGATAGCAAAGCTATTAGATGGCCAGATTTCTGATTCCTTAGATGACATTGAAATTGTTGTAGAGAGAAATGGTAAAAAATACCAAGTCAGTCTAAACAACATGTTCTTTTCCACCGACTTTAGTGGAATTATTACAAGTTAATACGTCTTTGTTACTATTAATTGGTGCATGCAGCCTTTAAAGATTTAACGTAATTCCTTAATTTATTTTGCAATTGAATGATACCTTTGTATTTATTGGCATCTATCATCTTGATTATGGCACTTCCAACTATTACAGCATCAGATCCATAGTCTGAAATGAGTTTTACATGCTGAGGAGTACTTATACCAAATCCTACAGAAATATTCTCCTTGTTGGAGCTTAATTTCCTAATGTTCTTAATAGCAGTAAGTGTATATTTGTCAAAAGAATTTCTCATCCCAGTGGTACCATAAACTGAAACTACGTAGACAAATCCCGTAGAGACAGCCAGTGTTTTTTTGATTCTCAAGTTTGATGTATTTGGTGCGACAAGAAAAATAGATGCCAGTTCAAGATTTTTTGAATATTCTAAATATTTCTTTGATTCATCAATAGTCATATCAGGCAAGATAAATCCATCTGATCCTGCCTCCTTTGCCATCTCCATGAATTTCCTAAATCCATTTTTTTGTAAAATATTAGAATAAGTCATAATTACTATCGGAAGATCTGGATATCTTTTTCTTGTATTTCTTATCAGATTCAGACATATCTGTGGAGTGACTCCCTTCTGCAATGCCCTAAATGAGGCCTCTTGTATTACTGGTCCGTCTGCGATTGGATCTGAAAAAGGAATTCCTATTTCAATAATATCAGCTCCCCCTTCAACAATTGAAGAAATAATTTTCTCACAAGCTGTTGGATTAGGATATCCACCCATAATGTAGCATATGAGACCTTTTTCCTTCTTTGACTTTAATTGGTAGAATTTTTTCTCAATTCTATTGTTCTTCAAATAGGACACTTGTTATTACCTGCCAGTGTATTTTTTTCTATACTTCATGACTTGATCAATGTCCTTATCACCTCTGCCAGACAGGGTGACTATAATATTTTCATCTCTCTTCATTTTTCTTGCCAACTTCATCGCATGAGAAACTGCATGGCATGATTCCAATGCTGGTATTATACCTTCCAGTTTTGAAAGCATGAAGAATGCATCCAGTGCTTCATTATCATTGCAGGTAACATATTCTGCACGCTCCAAATCTTTTAACTGGACATGTTCAGGGCCAACACCCGGATAATCCAATCCAGCCGATATGCTGTGCGTGTCATTTATCTGCCCAAACTCATCTTGCAATAAATAAGTTCTCATTCCATGTAGTATTCCTTCTGATCCTTCTTTGAGTGTGGCTGAATGCTTCCCTGTTTTGACACCCATACCACCTGCTTCCACTCCATATAATGATACATCTTTATCATCTAGAAATGGAAAGAAAGTTCCCATTGCATTACTACCTCCGCCTACACAACAAATAAGGGCATCTGGTGATCTTTTAGTAAAATTCTTTAGCTGATATTTGATCTCCTCACCAATTACACTTTGAAAATCCCTTACCATCATAGGATATGGATGTGGCCCTACTACAGAACCTATTAGGTAGTATGTATCTTTTACATTTGTTATCCAATCACGTAACGCTTCATTTATAGCGTCTTTCAACGTTTTTGTTCCAGAATCTACAGAGTGTACTTTAGCTCCTAGTAATTCCATTCTAAATAAATTCAATTTTTGTCGTTCGATATCTATTGATCCCATGTAAATTTCTGCCTTTAATCCAAGAACAGCTGCTGCCATAGCCGTTCCCACTCCATGCTGACCAGCGCCTGTTTCAGCAATAATTCTTTTTTTGCCCATTCTTTTGGCCAAGAGACATTGGCCCAAGCAGTTATTGGTTTTGTGAGCTCCCCCATGCAAAAGATCTTCTCGCTTTAGAAAAATCCTTGCGCCACCTACATATTCAGTCAGATTTTTAGCATAAAAAAGCGGAGTAGGCCTGCCGGCATAATTCTGGAGATAATAATCAAGTTCCTCCTTGAAGTCTGGATCGTTTCTTATTTTTCCGTATGCTCCCTCTAGTTCATTTATCGCAGGAACTAAGGTCTCAGGAATATATTTTCCACCATATTTTCCAAATTTTCCTTTTATTGGAAACTCTCGAAACTTTATCATGTTGGCACACTCACAAAAAATACAATTTCAACTCTAGGCATGACTTAACTCCTTTATCTTTTCAAAAACGTTTCCAGACTCCATGATACTGGTTCCAACAAGAAATGCATCAACTCCAATTGATCTTAATTTCTTTATCTCATCTGATTTGGAAATCCCACTTTCGCTGATAACAATATTGTTTTGTTTATCAAGTTTTTGTAGCAGTTCAATAGTAACATTGATATCTACTTCAAGGGTACTCAAATTTCTATTATTAATGCCAATGAGATGCCTCTTATTATTTTTCAACACATCTTTAAATTCATCTTCTGAGTGGACCTCAGTAATCACTTCTAATCCTTTTTTGATTGCGTAATCTGTAAATTTCTCCAAGCTTCCTTCGGCAAATCCCTTATCAAAAACAGCTTTTATTAATAAGATGCAGTCTGCCCCTATTTTTCTTGCAGCATCTACTTGAGCTTCGCTCACAATGATATCTTTCATCAGTAGTGGTACGCTAACACTCTTTCTAATGGAAGCAAGGTTATCAATTGAACCGTCAAACAAGTAAGGTTGAGTAAGAACAGAAATCCCAACAGAACCAGAATTAGTCATTTGTATTGCCAAGTCCTTGGGATTTATCTTGGATTGATCAAGAATTTTACCTTTTGATGGCGATGAGAATTTTATCTCTGAAATTATTGGAACATGAGTACATGTTAGAATTACTTTTCT
>DATFEX010000127.1:0-19662 GCA_035250685.1 Nitrososphaeraceae archaeon
AGAAAGAACAAAGTTTGATGGAATTGCAAAGGTCTATGATTCAGAAGAGGATGCTTTTGATGCAATATCAAAACAGAAAATACTGAAAGGAGATGTTGTTGTTATCCGATATGAAGGTCCTAAGGGTGGTCCTGGAATGAGAGAAATGCTGGCAGTAACTGCCGCATTGGTTGGACAGGGACTTGGAACCGATGTTGCTATGATAACTGATGGAAGATTTTCTGGTGCAACGAGAGGGTTTATGATCGGTCATGTTTCTCCTGAAGCAATGGTTGGAGGACCAATCGGGTTAGTAAAAAAAGGCGATAGAATCAGCATTGATCTTAACAGGGGGAAAATTGATTTGAATGTTAGTCGAGTAGAGCTAAACAAGCGAAGAAAATCATGGAAGCCTGTAAAGTCAAAATATAAGGATGGAGTTTTGGCAAAATATATGCTTCTTGCAAGGTCTGCATCAGAAGGTGCTGTAACCATACCACAATTCAAATAGCCTTAGTTGTAGGTTACTAAACCAGTCGTAATAAAATAGTCATGATATTTGCCAATAAAACTAGTTTCAAAAGCCTTTTCTTACTGACAATTGTCGCTATCTCGATAATTTCTGTGGCCTTTTTTCTTTACCGCTATGAATCAGTTAACGTCAATTTTTTTCCGCAGAATTCTGATCTGACATATACAGGGGTATTTAGTAACGCTACCAGTTTGGCAGAACTTGGAAATGCTTCAAATTCACTTGGATTGTCAAATATGTCAAACGGAAAGGAAAACACCTCAGTTGTTGTTGTCCAAAATAATAATACTATCTCAACCATAGATGACCTTGTTTCCCTAAGCAATCCTGTTGACACACTTACGAATATGATATTAAACATATTGGAGAATTCATCAATTGTTGATACTCAGGATGGTAAAGATATTGAATTAAAAAATTATTATGAATTGGGTGGAAAATGGAATTTATCCATTAGAGAAAATCAATTTTCAAATTTCACGGGCCAAATACTTTTGCATAATACGTTGAATAATATCACCAAAATATATGATGTTAAACTCGTTACTTCCACGGGTAATAATATTACATACGAGGCATCAAATCAGATACTGAAAATTAAGGGAACAGGAGATCTTACATTTGATGGGCAAGCAGACAAAGTTCAATTATTGATAATCCTTTACAAGAATGAGAATGTCTATGTGGTGTTTGCGTCAAAAACTGAAGAGAATCTCTTTAACAGCTTTCTAATACATGGAAATATTGTACAAAGTAAATTTGACTATTGACTTTTGTAGGTTTTATTCCGCCCCAATCAATCCTATTAAATCAAACCCTTCAGAGCTCTTGGAGCTTATTTCTGCTATCGAAATTAAATGACCATCGGGGTCTACTATTATAGCATGCTTGCCAAATGATTCCTCTTTTGGCTCTTTGAAAAACTCGACCTTCTTATCTTTAAGCTTTTGAGCCACTGATTCCAAATTACTTACCATAAATCCTACCAAGACTCCAGAATTTTTAGTTCTTGCCTTATTTTTGGCTGGATGCAATGCAACCACAGTTCCGCTTGAAAAAAATTCTACCCATTCAGGAGAAGTATTTTTTACTGGCAATTCGAGTACATCGCGATAAAACTTCATAGACTTATCCATGTCACTGACCAATAGAATTACCGCACCGACTCTTCTAAATGTCAAATTACTCCAAAATAATTGAGTCCGAATTAAGAACTTATCGATCTTGCATTGAAATCAGCCCGGGGTAGAGTAAATTATATAATATTTTCAATTCAGATATGTCATGAAAGTGGAGATCAAATGCGCACAGTAAAAGTTCTTGATAATAAAGTAAGATTAGTCGAATCTGAATTACCCGAGGTAAACGATGATGAAATGTTGGTAAGTATGCAATCATGTGGGATTTGCGGATCCGATTTAGAAAAGGTCTATGGAAATTACGGAATGAAGTCTTTGCGAGTAGGACATGAGCCTGCGGGAGTTGTTATTAAAGTTGGTAAAAATCTAAAAAAATTCCAGGAGGGGGATAGAGTATTTGTACACCACCATGTAAGTTGCTATTCATGTAGGTATTGTTTACAGGGAAATTATACAATGTGTAATAACTATCAAACCAGCAATATTGAACCATGTGGGTTATCGGAGCAATTTATTGTTCCAAAATGGAATATTGAGCATGGAGGCGTTTTGAAACTTCCTGAATCGATATCATTTGATGAAGCTGCTCTCATTGAGCCCTTTGCCTGCTGCATCAGAGGCTTAAACAAGATTTCAATAAAGCACGGCGATAACATCGCAATATCAGGAGCAGGACCAACTGGTGTCATGCATACATTACTTTCCAGGTTATGGGGCGCTAATAATATTGTCGTTTCTGATGTCAATGATTTTAGATTAAAGTTTGTCGAAAAATATGGAGTTACCACAGTAAACTTGAAAAATCAAGATCTGGAGGAGGTCGTAAATAATCATACCGAGGCGTTGGGAGTTGATGTAACAGTATTGGCAACTGGTAGTATCAAGGCGTTTGAAAGTTCGCTTAAAATAACACGCAGGGGAGGAAAAATACTTCTTTTCGGTGTTCCTTCAGTTGGATCAAAATATGATATTAATTTGAACTCGCTTTATTCAAATGAACAAATAATTATCCCAAGCTATGGCGCTTCAGAAATAGAAACTAATCAGGCACTGTCGTTGATGGAAGACAAATCCATAGATCTTTTGCCGCTTGTAACGCATCGATTTAAAATTGGAGATTCAGATAATGCTTTCAAGTGTGCTCACGAAGGATTAGATGCTATGAAAGTTTTGATAGTAACTTCCTAGGCAAATTGATCAAAACATAAATAACTTGTATGATGAGCTTATTTGACATGGATTGGGGATTAAAAAATCGCTTATCTGGGATAATTAACCAGCAGAACGGAAAAGGGGTAATGTTGGCTGTTGATCATGGATATTTTTTAGGCCCTACTGAAAGGTTGGAAAATCCAGAAAAAACCATTAAACCACTTTTAAAATATGCTGACTCATTAATGTTAACCAGAGGGGTATTAAGAAGATGTGTAGCACCTGAATCCAATATTCCTATTGTTTTACGTGTTTCGGGAGGTGCTAGCATTCTAGGTGAAGATCTTTCAAAGGAGACGATAACTACATCAATTGAAGAAGCAATAAGGCTCAATGCTGCATGTCTGGCAATGTCTATCTTTGTAGGAAGCAAATATGAACATCAGACCCTAAGCAATCTTTCTAAATTAGTGGATGCAGGTGAAAAATACGGAATTCCAGTATTGGCAGTTACCGCGGTTGGAAAAGAAATGGCCAGAGACTCCAGATATCTTGGACTAGCCTGTAGAATTGCTGCAGAATTAGGAGCACATCTGGTAAAGACCTATTACTGCGAAAATTTTCAGGAGGTAGTGGAAGGCTGTCTTGTTCCTGTCATTATTGCGGGAGGCAAAAAGTTACCAGAAAAAGATGCACTAAATCTGACTTTTAATGCAATAAGGGATGGTGCATCTGGTGTTGATATGGGCAGAAATATCTGGCAATCAGATCAGCCAGTTGAAATGATTCAGGCTGTTAGATCTATAGTCCATGATGGCCTGTCAGTTGAAGAGGCATTTGATTCATTCCTAATAAAGAAAGGAATTCGATCTAATGAATTGGAAACCATGAATACACGATAAATTTTTTAGGCGATATAATTTCATGTCTTATTATGTCAGAGTATGAGGGAGGTACGTTTAGGTGCAAAGTATGCGCCAAAGAATTTCTAACAAAGACTGAATGTGACGCTCATTATGAGGACACTCATGGGGATGAAGTTGCTAATATAGGTGAATAAGCGCCTCTAAGGTAAATCATTACAATAAGGAGAATGAAACAATGTTAGATTTTTTAGTGACCAAATTAACTTAAAGTAAGATTTAGTTGAAAGTCGCAAATGTGATCTTGTTTGAAATCGGTCTCTGCGCCCTTGAAGATTCAAATTTGATTTACAAAAGAAAATTTGACAATCCTGAAATAGAATATTCTTCTATCACTCAAGGACAAAAAAATTACATATCTGATTTGATCCCTAAATTAAGAAATTATGATCTAGTGAGAGTTAATAACAAGAATATTATTGAAACTTTTCAGGGAGACAGTTTTCAGGTCAAACTGATGTCTGATTCAAGGCAGAACGAAATAAACCAGAATAAATTGGATTTAATGATTAAATTTGGATTAGCAAATGACAGAGAAGAATTAGCTGAACTTATGCAAAGATTTGCAATAAACCTTTCTTCCATGAAGGTAAAAGAAACATCCGAAAAATTAGACTTGCATTTAGTGCAAGCCGTCAACACGTTAGACGAGCTAGATGAAATAATAAATACGATAACTACAAGGATTCGCGAATGGTATGGACTCCATTTTCCTGAATTAGATTACTTACTTCAAAGCATAATTACATATGCCAACATTGTGAGAGATGCTGGACAGAGGGAAAGTATCGACAAGGATCTTTTGACTAAGCTTGAGATACCTGATAAGAAAATTGAAATGATTCAACTAGCAATTTCAAAAAGTCAGGGAGGTGACCTTACTGAAGAGAGTGCTGAATCGCTAAAAGTTTTGGCATCTCAGGTCATACAGTTATCAGAGTTGAGAACTAATTTATCGACGACAATAGATAATCTAATGGGGACGCTTGCTCCAAATCTGAAAAATATCCTGACTGCAATCATAGGTGCTAGGTTAATAGCAAAGGCAGGTAGTTTGATCAAATTAGCACAGATGCCTTCAAGTACAATTCAAATTATAGGCGCTGAAAAAGCTCTGTTTCGTGCTTTGAAAACAGGTACCAGACCTCCAAAGCACGGTCTTTTATTTCAACATCCTTCAGTTAACTCTGCTCCAAAATGGCAAAGGGGTAAAATTGCTCGTGCCTTATCATCAAAGATAGCTATTGCAGTAAGGATCGATGTATATCGTAATGCTGAATTAGACAGTTCATTGTTGGACAAATTGACAAAGCGAATAGAAACTATTCAAAAGATATATCAAGAGCCACCTAAGACTAAAGAATCTTTTGAAGATAGGGCAAGGTCCATGCACAAAAAGCCCAGTAGATCAATGAGATTCAAGAGAAGAAAGATGCGTCATGAAAAACGTAGACGCTATTAGTTACGTTACTGTGAATGGAAAGGAGCATATAGCTACATCCAACCTTTTGAAGGGTGTAACTCTTTATGGTGAAAAACTTGTAACCAGAAATGGCAATGAATACAGAACATGGGATCCTTTTAGAAGTAAATTAGCCGCTGCATATATTAAAGGACTTGATTTTGATTTTACGAATGTTGTCAACATATTATATTTGGGAGCTTCGACAGGAACCACCGTCAGTCATTTGTCTGATATAGTTGGCCATGCTGGTAAGATATTTGCCGTTGAATCTTCAACAAGAGTCGCAAGAGAGCTTATTTCAAATGTTTCATCTAAAAGAACAAACGTGATACCAATAATAGAAGATGCAAGGAAACCTAGAAGTTATTTTGCAATTTATGATAGAATGGATCTAGTTTATTGCGATATTGCACAACCTGATCAAACAAGTATAGCGATAGAGAATTGTAAGATATATCTTAAAGGAGAAAGACCAATGCTTCTTGTTATTAAGACTAGAAGTATTGATGTTACCATGTCGCCAAGGAGTGTAATATCACAGGAAATTAGGAAATTAGAAAGTAGTTCATTTGAAATCAAACAAAATATAGATCTTGAACCTTTTGATAAGGATCATGCAATGATATCCGCAATTTTTCATCCAAAATAGTAAATTCTTATGTATTGGAACCTGACGCAATCAATTGAGCAGGCTTCCAAGATTTCCTTGCGAATGGGGGAATTTCATTTTTTTGTAAGTACCAACTTTTTACAAACCTTATAGTCTTTTTATCAGATGGATATCCACTTCCAATATCGCCATATTGAACACGAATCTTGCTAATTTCAGAATCTCGAATTACCTTTGCAATAATAGAAGCTCCTGATACTACTGCATTCAATCTATCTGCATGGTGCATCGAAACCAATCTTGTATTGTGCTTACCAAGAAAACCACGGATTGTTTTTTGATACCTGGTAGGATTAACATCACAAGAATCCACAAATGTTTTGTCAGATTTCATATTTCCAATAGTAACAGCCATAGCTTCGGCCTCAAGCACATTCAGATTGTTCTTAAAGACATTGAAATCAATCTCTTCTATGCTTATTTTACAAATGCAAATTGATTCTGCAATGCTTATAATTTGACCAAATAAACTCTGTCTTTTTTTTGGGGTGAGTAATTTTGAGTCCTTGATTCCGCATTGGGTCAATTCTGAAATGGATTTTTTGGAAACGCTGATTCCAGCAACGATGATTGGGCCTAGTAAAGATCCCCTGCCCGCTTCATCTACTCCACATATTATATTTTTACTGTCCGCGAACTCTAATCCCTTGAGTCCAAATCAAGATATTTTTGCTATTTTATTCTTACCCCAAAAATCATGATATATTAGGAGCCAAAAGTTATCATACTACTTATCAAGATTGCAATACGAGGTTTCAAGGATTAAAGAAGGTAAGACAATGCTCATTGTACCCAGTTTATCACTAACTGAGAACGTACCACCAAAAAATCCTGCGTTCTTCAATCCCAACGCAAAGTGGAACAGGGACATTTCGATGCTTGTTTACAGAATACAGGCATCTACAAAATATAACAAAACGTTCGCTGACTCAATATGTGGTATAGGTGCAAGAGGATTAAGGGCATCAGTTGAAGTCCCAAAGATCGATACAGTTTATTTAAACGATCTAAATCCTATCGCAATAGAGCTTGCCAGAGAAAGCGCTAAACTGAATCAAGTAGAGAATAAGTGTCTATTTGCCTCTAATGATGTTTGCAAATTCTTAAACTTTGAAGAACGTGAATTCCGAAAATTTGATATTGTTGATCTTGATCCATTTGGCAGTCCGTCTCCATTTGTTGATTGCGTTCTAAGATCGGTAAGCAATCATGGATTGATATCAATTACAGCAACAGATACTGCAGTATTATGTGGAGTTTATCCAAAAGTATGCTATCGAAAATATCATGGATTCCCATTGAGATCAGAGTATTCTAATGAAATTGGAATAAGAATTTTGGTCTCTTTTATAGCACTAACTGCCTCAAGATTTGATTTATCCATTATCCCTTATTTCTGCCATAGCAATCTTCATTATATGAGAGTATATCTGAGAGTTGAATTTGGAAGCTCCCTAGCGAATTCTGTTTTCCAAAAAATAGGTTTTCTTAAGCATTGTCAAAATTGTAAACATAGGGTAGTTGAAAATCTTCGTGAGCAAAACTTGATATGTGAAAAGTGCAATAAGAAATGTACTTTAGCAGGACCACTTTGGATAGATTCTCTTTTTGATTCTGAATTTGTTAGAGCAATGCTGGGCGAATTGGAAAATGGTGAAAATAACTCAATGCCTGTCAATGAATTCAATAGATTGAAGAAAATGCTCCAAATTTGCACCAAGGAGCTGGCAATTCCTTCATATTTTGAAACAGATACAATTGCATCAATGGCAAAAAAAAGTTCTATTTCCCTGGATAAAGTGATCAGTGTTATATCGGGCAATGGATTCGAGGTCTCTAAAACTATTATGAACGACAAGGGTTTCAAAACTAATGCTGGTTTGAAGGAAATAGTGAATCTCCTCTACAAATAAATAGTAATTTATAGAATTAATCAGATCAAGGTATCATGATAAGCGTATTCAATCTATTCAGCATAATACTAGAAGGGGTAAAAGAGTGAAATTACAAGTTAAGAATCTGTCAAAAGGATTTAGAACTTCTAGTTCGAATAAAGGCGAATACGTTACTGCCCTTGAAAATATCGACCTTACGATTAATGATGGCGAATTTGTGTGTATAGTTGGGCCATCTGGATGCGGAAAATCCACACTGCTTAACATACTTGCTGGACTCGATAAACCAACTGAAGGAGAAATCATTCTTAATGGACATGAGGTTGATGGAACAGGACCTGATAGAATCATGGTCTTCCAAGAGAACGCTTTGTTTCCTTGGCTTAAGGTAATAGAAAATGTCGAATTTGGATTAAAAATAGCTGGCTTACAAAAGGACAAGCGACGTCAGATAGCACTTGCACACCTTGAAACAATGCAATTAACAAAATTCTCTGATTCATACGTCTATCAGTTATCTGGAGGTATGAAACAGAGAGTAGCTCTTGCCAGGGCGCTTGTTATGGATCCAGAAATATTACTTATGGACGAACCTTTTGCTTCCTTGGATTCCCAAACACGAGACCTTCTAGCTGTTGAATTGCAACTTATTTGGTCTAAGACTAGAAAAAATATTATTTTTGTCACTCACAACATTATGGAGTCTGTGTGTCTTGGTGATAGAGTGTTCGTATTTACCAATAGACCTGGGAAAATTAAGAAAGAGATTACGATTGATCACAGGAGACCTAGACTTGCAGAGGATGATGAACTCAAACCCTACTACAGGGAAGTTCTAGGAGAACTGAGGAGTGAAATCAGTGCCGCACGCAAACATCAAACTGACTGATTTTTCTTTAGTTTTTTGACAAGGTCAAAACCATCTTCAAAACTATTTGGAGAGCACAATAGAACTTTATTCGTTAGATTAGCAGCATCATAGATGAATTTTTCAGGCTCTTTCACATAGGCTCCCCAGTCCAAACCGATATTCTTTGCGGAGATTTCATTTCTTTTTGATGGGCACATGATACATGGTATTACGTCGATACCGTATGGTCTGGACACTTTAACGATTCCTTTCAAATTTTCTATTGAACTTATGGATTGAGTTACAAACGCACGAGGTCTTGCTTCAAGTTTGTTCTTGATTCTCGTACTATTTTCTATCTTGCTTGGAAATGACAAGTCAAGTTTAATGAAATTATTAAAATTATGGGATGACAGAGTTTTGATTATCTTTGTCGCTGGAATGTTAAATATTTTATTTCCAATGATTGGTTCATCACCACGAAGAATAAGGATACTATAGACTCCAGCAATGATAGAATCCGTGACAAATTGCAAGACTGAAATAAGGTTCTTGTCATAAAGTCTGCATGTGCAGCTTATTGGTTTTGATATGCCCATCTTCTTTAGCATGGAAACAATCATCAAACTAGAAACCCTTGGGATACCAAGTACATTATCTGTCAAATGTATCCCATCAACATATTCTGAAATGCGTTTAGTTCTTGATAAGAAAAGATCAATATTCTTCCCAATGATTTTATTATCAAAATAATTATTGTAGAGAACTTTTGGAGGGTTCATCTCATAAATAACTTTAATATCCACCATTATCCCACAATGTTTATCATAATTAAATCCTTAATTTATAATCTTAAAATTTCAGTGTGCATCAATTCTTCAAAAGTATCAGTAGACAGAATTTATTATTTGGTTTGTGATCATCATCGGGGATGATTCTCGTTTGTATGATGTCAACGTAGTCAAGAATTTATTATCTCCGTACTTGAGCAAACAGGCAATATTTCCATCCCGCATGGACGGGTTCAAATATGCAGCTGTAATGATCACAATCCATTTTGCAAACAGGAGGCCTAATGTGATATTGATAAAAAGAACTAAACTTGTTAAAAGTCACGCAGGTGAAATTTCGTTTCCAGGAGGTAATTTTATGAAAGTCGATATTGAAATGCTAAAAACGGCAATAAGAGAAATGAGGGAGGAAGTGGGAATCCATATAGAAAAGGAGCAGGTAATAGGTCACTTTAAGGCAGAAAGGACACTGAGTTCACGTTATATAATATATCCATATGTCGTACTGTTAGATAACATACCCAGAATAACCGATACCAATTATGAAGTAGAAAAAATAATAGACGCACCTCTAATACCGTTGCTTAAAAGTAGGGAAAATGATATTGAACATGAGAAAGAATTCTCAATCCCTCGATTGCCTAAATTCACGTACAAAAGGGAGATTATTTGGGGAGCTACAGCCAGAATTCTGGATCAATTTACCAAACCTTTCTCACGAGAAATTGGTACTTGAAACGTAAAATAATTCTAATACGACAAAAATTGTTATGGTACTGAAATTGATATCATTTTGACTTAGTAAGCATGTACTTCGGACTTGTGTTTTCTCAAACTTCTGAATGTACCAAATTTCATGGCGCATTTGTCACATTTCCAAAGATTTACCTTCGCCTGACTATAAAACGTATATGATTGATTTCCGCTCTCATATTTACCTGTAGATGTGTTGTAATTCACGGGATTGTAGTTAATTTTATATTTAATTCTTGATACGTTTATTTTCAATTTCCAAGCTATTGAATTCTGTATTTAAAACAAGTAAAGTCAAATGAACATATAGGATTCTATCAACCTTATTTCACAAACTTTGGATTAACAAAACTAATATCTCATACAGAAAAAGGATCAATGTGTATTTTGAGAACCTGAGAGAGTATGTGGAATCTCTTGAGAAGACAGGACAGTTAAAGAGAATAAAAACACAGGTTTCAGTAGATTTAGAGATAGCAGAAATTCTTCGTAGATTAATGTATCAGGATAATGGCCCTGCAGTCTTATTTGAGAACGTAGATGGATATAATATTCCGGTGCTTGGTAACGCGTTTGGTTCATTGAGGAGATTAAAGATGGCTCTTGATATGGAAAATTTTGAAGATATTGGAGAGAGAGTGACAGCATTAACGAGGTTAAAAATGCCTCATGGTCTTCTCAATAAATTCAAGATGCTTCCAAAACTTTCAGAAATTTCAGATTATGGTCCAAAGAGTATCAGTTCGGGTCCCGTCACAGAAATTATTGAGACAAATAATCCAACACTAGATAACCTACCTGTAATCAAATCATTTCCAAACGATTCTGGAAGATTTATCACATTTGGAATAACAGTCTCAAAGAATCCTGAAACAGACGTTCGAAATATGGGCGTATACAGGTTACAGCTTATCGGTCCCAAAAAAGCAATAATGCACTGGCAAATTCATAAGCGAGGTGCACTTCACTATCAGATAAACAAAGAAAACATGCAAAAAACAGAAGTTGCAATAGTCATTGGAGCTGATCCTGCAACTGTCTTTAGTGCAGTAGCGCCTGTTCCGGAAGGTTTAGATAAATTTCTATTCGCTGGCATGACGCGTAAGAAGGGAGTGGACTTGGTAAGATGTAAAACAGTTGATGTAGAAGTTCCTGCATCGGCAGAAATTGTATTAGAAGGTTATGTTGACCCTTCAGAGATTAACACAGAAGGTCCATTTGGAGATCATACTGGATACTATACCCCTCCAGAGCCATATCCCACATTTACCCTTACTGGTATTATGATGAGGAAAAATCCAATTTATCTTACGACCGTTGTAGGAAAACCAGTACTTGAGGATGCATACATTGGAAAAGTAATTGAGCGCTCATTCCTTCCATTGGTAAGACTATTCCAACCAGAAGTGGTTGATTTTTCAATGCCTCCTGCAGGATGGTTTCAAGGTATGGCAATTGTATCAATTAAGAAAAGATATCCTGGACAGGCTAAAAAGGTCATGATGGGGCTTTGGGGGATGGGTCAGCTCTCTCTGACAAAGATATTGATTGTTGTGGATCATGATGTCAATGTTCACGACATGAATGATGTTATTTGGGCCGTTACAACTAGATCAGATCCAAAGAGAGATACGATTCTAATCGAGAATACACCTACTGATACACTAGATCCAGCTTCTCCATTTTTAAATCTAGGTTCAAAGATGGGGATTGATGCGACCAAAAAAACCAGAGAAGAAGGATATGAGAGACCGGTACAGGAAGAAGCAGTTGCAGACGAGAGTACAGTTAGATTGGTAACAAGCAAATGGAGTGAATATGGACTTGACCAGTAATATACGATATGATAAATACATCTTTAACAAATGATGAGTAATGAAATTCATTCATAGCGGTAAAGTGAAAGACGTATACGAATTAGATGAAAAGAATTTGTTATTTCATTTTACTGATAGGGTCTCAGCTTATGATGTTCCAATGATTACTGATATAAAAGGAAAAGGCGAAATCCTGTGCAGATTTGCAGAATTCTGGTTCAACTACTTGGATAATAGCAATCACATGGTTAGACTAGATGCTAAGGATAAAATGGTTGTAAAGAAACTTTCAATGATCCCTCTTGAATGTGTGGTGAGAGGATATCTATATGGGAGTCTTTTTGAAAGATATACTGTTACAGAGAACATTATGGGATTAGGTCCTGACTTGAAACTTGCGTCAAGATTAGAACATCCAATCTTTGATCCTACTACAAAATCACAAATCCATGATGTTCCCATTTCAGAGGATCAAATCCTGCAACAAGAAATCCTCACTAATAATGAATTAAATTATTTGAAAAACACATCAATAAAATTATACAATCAAATGTCTACCGTAGCAGATAAAGCTGGATTCATATTGGCAGATGTAAAATTTGAATATGGTAAAGATCTAAAATCGGATGAAATTATTCTAGCTGATTCGTTAGGTCCTGATGAATTTAGGATGTGGACTAAAGAATCCTACAAAGTTGGTGATGAGCAAGTCAGTTATGATAAGCAATTTCTTAGAGATTGGTTAACCAAGGTGGGATTTAGAGATAAAGTAAAAAAATCCAAGAATGGAGAGAAGCCCTTACCACCTGAGCTTCCTTCCGATGTGGTAGATGAACTATTAAAAAGATATTCATTCGTATATGAAAAAATATCAAAAGAATAAATCTAATTGGAAACCATAAAATAGCTCGAGTTGCTTTTCGACTGAAAAAAACACTACGCGATTATTCGACACTAATTCTCATTATTCCCTTTGTTTCTGGAATCGTTAGTAGACTTACAAGGTTTCTTGGAATGTCAAATGCAGACTTATCACATGAAACAGCTAAAGTTCTAGAATCCACATAATTTGATTTTCGCAATACAATGTCATGACCATGGGAAACTTGCAAAGCATTGCTTCCGTAACCTGACAATTCAAATACAAATGGATCTACGACAATTGAGATTTTTACAAAAGTACTACTTTTCTTTAATCTATCCTTTAATGAAGAATTCAAATCATTGCATGCTTTATTGGCTGAAACACCCAAAATGCAATCACCTTTCTTGGTCAAATTGGGATCTTTGGTAATTTCAATAGTCCTGGAGTGAAGAGAAAGTACATTAATGTGACCTTGAAAAGTTATTTCTTCTTCCAATATTTGGTCTGACTTTTAAAAAATTACGTGACAATTTAAAGTATGATACTAAGGTAGACTTAAATTAACGAATACAAACAAGTTAGAGCTGATTTGTTACCTGCAGCAGCTGGTTATGATAGAGCAATTACGGTATTTTCACCTGACGGGAGATTATACCAAGTAGAATACGCCATAGAGACCGTAAGAAGAGGAACCTTGGCAGTTGGGATCAAAAGTAAGGACGGTGTAGTATTGGCAGTAGAAGAAAAAGCTAGAAAATTACAAGTTTCTGATATAACTCAAAAAATATTTCAAATAGATGACCACATAGGGGTTGCAGCAGCAGGATATATTCCTGATGCTAGAACACAAGTTGATCACGCAAGATTTTTTGCTCAAAGTAATAGACTGATATATGACGAACCGGTAGACGTTGAAGGAGTTGCGAAAAATCTAGCAGATATGGCACAGCAATTCACACAGTACGCTGGAGTCAGGCCATATGGTGTTGCATTAATCCTTGCAGGGGTTGACAAGAATGGCGCATCACTATATCAAACTGATCCGAGTGGAACTTACATTGGATATGACGCTGTTGCGATAGGCAATGGCAGTGATCAAGTAAATGAATTTCTGGAAAAAAACTATCATGCGGATATAAGTATGGTAGATGCAAGTAGTCTAGCACTAGAATCGATTTACCTAGTTAGTGAAGAAAAGACTGGTACCAGGCATATAAAAATGGCACAAATTGATACCAAATCTAAGAGAATGAAGCGAGTGGAAGATAACGATATTGATGGCTACGCTTCAAAGTCAAAAGAAAACGCCAGTAAAAGGGCGCCTCAGTAATCTTTATTTTTTTTGATTCAAAACCTCGATTAATATTGGTTTAAATATTCAAGAACTATTGTGAATTTTGTGACAGTTAAAACTGGCTCTCCTGCACCAGATCTTCAAGTTAGTGAATGGGTACAGGGCGGTCCTATTAACCTGAAAGATTACCACGGTAAAGTAGTTGTTGTTGAAGTATTTCAAGTAAATTGTCCGGGTTGTTTCGTTTATGGAATACCTGAAGCCATTGATAATTATAACAAATATAAGAATAACGGGGTCGAGGTAGTGGGACTTGCCACCGCGTTTGAGGACTTTGATAAGAATACAATTGAAAATTTAAAATTGCTATTGAATGAAAAAAAAGTCATAGGCGAAACCCTTACCACTCTTACATACCAAAGTAAGTTACTGGAAGAAGGAATGTTAACATATGATATTCCCTTTCCAGTAGGAATGGATAAACTTGCAAAAGAAAAGCTGCCTATAGACGAAAAAAGAATTATGGAGGTTGTAAGTGCAAACGTTCCTGATTTTGACCTGTATCATCAAAAAGATAAAGAACAAATTATTTCACGAGTTAGATCATATTTAGAAACCAAGCCCTACAGTCCACTAACATTTGAAGAATACTCCTTGAGAGGCACTCCTTCAACCATATTCATTGACAAGAAAGGAATTCTTCGTGAAACAACGTTTGGGTCTACTGGCCTAATGGGCGCCACAATAGAAAAATTATTATCAGAATAAACGGTTTAGCATTTTATTTGACAAATCTATGGATCGCAATTCCTGACTCTTGTCTTATAGACTCTCAATCGATTTTAGACAAAAGTTACAAGATTTCTCAGTTCTCCCGTGCATGTTCAATATTTTGTGTTAGTAGAATTATTATTTATCATGACAGAAGCGTAAAGTCGGAGAAAATGGATAAACAAATTCTTAAAACAATACTAGAATACCTTGACACTCCACCATATCTTCGTAAAAAAATCTATCCTAAAATGTGGATGTTAAAGCATGCGGGGACCTTACCACCAATAAAATCTCCACATCACAAGACATTGATTGACATGAAAAACATCAAAGACGGTGATGTACGATTTGGATTTGTAATAAAACAAAATGATTCTTTGTTCGTGGATGTTGGACTTGAAAAGATGATAAAGTACAAGGGATCCCAATTAGGAAAGAAGGTACTCGTAAGGATTACCAACAAACCGGAGTTGATAGCAGAAGACATTTCAAAAGACAATGTGCTTGGCTACTGGGGATATGATGTCCAGTTCGTAGATTCACTATCCGTATTGCTTGCCGATGCTAAAAATGAAGTCTTAATGACGTCAGTAGAGGGCGCTCCTTTTACAAAACATGTAGACAATCTTATGACTAAAATTAATGTATCAAGCAATTTCATTGTAATCTTCGGCAGTCCTAAACTTGGATTAAGAAAAATACTAGAATCAGAAAATAAGAAAATATCATCGACAGATAATTTCTTCAACATGTTTCCTCTTCAAGGTACTCAAACTGTTCGATTAGAAGAAGCGATTTTGGGTACGCTTTCCATCATTAATAATTACTTACATTCATGATTGGTGAATTTCGGGAATTTATCCAAGTTTGAAAGCTTTGATTAGCATGCCTTCCATTTTGCCCTGAAGTTATTAATTTATTAAAGGGAAAGCAAAAAACGGATTAATCATGGGTCACCGAAAATATAGTGCACCTAGACGTGGAAGTATGGCATTCTACCCAAGAGTGCGTGCACGAAGTCTCGAATCTAGGATAAGAAGCTGGGCCGATCCTAAGTTAGAGAAATCATCATTACTAGGTTTTGCCGGGTATAAAGTTACAAATTTAAATGTATTATCAGTTGACGATAGAGAAAAAACACCTAATTTTGGCAAAAACATCATGAATTCATCTACTCTAATAGCCACCCCTCCTTTGAAAATCATTGGTGTTAGGGCGTATGCAGAAACTACATATGGCAAAAATGCAATTTTTGACTCCTTTGCAAAAGACAGCGACAAATCTCTCTCAAAAAAAGCTCCATTCAAATTCAAAGAAGGCAAACTCGAAGAAATAAACTCTCATATTGATAAGATTAAGCATGTCGTAGCAGTTGTATCCTCATATCCCAATAGTGCTTCGCTGTCTCAGAAAAAACCTTTTGTGTGGGAAATTCCCATAGGCGGCAAAGATACGAAATCAAAGATTGATTATGTTGTTAGCAATTTTGGAAAGCAGGTGAACATCAAGGATGTGTTTGAAACAGGACAATTTATTGACATTTCCGCGATAACTAGAGGAAAGGGAGTTGAAGGTCCAATTACTAGATTTGGAGTTAAAAGAAAACAGCATAAATCCAGAAAAAGTGTCAGGGCTCTTGGAACCTTGGGTCCAATTTCGCCGGCAGTTGTCACTTATACTGTGCCAAGACAAGGACAAAGAGGATTTCACCAAAGAACTGAATATAACAAGAGAATTTTGATAATATCCAATTCTGACAAGGATAGCGATTTTAAGATTAATCCAAAAGGTGGATTCGAGCATTATGGCCTCGTGAAAAATGACTATATTATAGTGAAAGGTTCCGTTGCCGGTGTTCCTAAAAGGCTAATCAAAATGCGGTTTCCAATTAGAAGTGTTAGTAAGAAAGTTGTCGAACCTAAAGTTTTGGAGGTATTGGTAAAATGAAAGTTGGCCTTAAGGACCTTCGTGGAAAACAAATTGAATCACTAGAATTGCCTCCAGTGTTTAGCACGCCATATCGACCAGAGATTATAAAAAAAGTATACGTCAATGTTCTTTCATCAACGTTTCAACCACAGGGGAGATATCCCGCAGCAGGTGAGATGGTAAGTGCTGAATCTCGCAATACGGGTTTGGGCATAGCGAGAATTGCAAGAGCAAGAGGTGAGGGATTTCAACGCGCAGGTCAAGCCGCAGGTGTTGCTAGTGTAAGAAGTGGAAGATTGGCTCATCCTCCAGTTTCATGGAAGGAAATTCACAAGAAAATAAACAAAAAAGAAAAGCAACTTGGTTTTTGTTCTGCAATTGCAGCAACATCCAATAAAGATGTAATTGAAAAACGAGGTCACAAGGTAGGCAAGATTTCTGAATTTCCAATAGTTGTTTCAAATGATTTAGAGAAAATTACAAAGACCACAGAATTAAGAAAAACTCTACTTTCATTAGGCTTGGAAGAGGATCTCCAAAGATCTACAGATATTGTTAGAGTTCCTTCCGGTAAATCACGAAGACGGGGAAGAAAGAAACATACCGCACTGAGTTGTCTAATAGTTACATCGAAAGATTCTCCAATAAGTAGATTAAAGAAATCATTACCCGGTGTTAATGTTGTCTCGGTAGAAAAACTTAGTATCATGGACCTAGTGCCAGGAACAAAACCAGTTAGGTTAACAATCTATACAAAGAATGCTATTGATTCTATGAACAAGATAAATACAGTTTGGTCAAGAGTACAGAATATGGTGAAAGAATTATGAGTAAAGAAACAGATGATCACATTCATTCAATTATTCTTCGACCTTATATTACAGAAAAAACGTTTAACTTGATAGAAAAGGAAAACAAGTTAACATTTATTGTCGCGGACAGTGCTAGTAAAAAGGATGTAAGCGAAGCAATTGAAACAATGTATGAAGGTAACGTCAAGGAAGTTAATATCTTCAGAACAATTCAAGGTAAAAAAGCAATTATCAGATTTGTCAAAGATGATGAAGCGCGCCAACTTGCTACAAGATTAGGCCTGGTTTAAATTGATTCATCTAGTTAAATTTAAAAGGAGTATTTTGGAGTTGAATATCTAGTTGGTTCGTGAATTTAAATTTAGAGGTTTAAATGTAGATCAATTAAAGAATCTATCAATAGAGGCACTCTTGCCTTTGTTAAATGCAAGACAGAGGCGATCATTAGACAAAAGGGTTGGAAAATACATGAATGATGAAAAGAGAAAATTACGCGAACGAATTAAGAACGTAAGAGAAGGTAATTCAAAAGAATCTATTCGAACTCATGTAAGGGATATGATAATTCTTCCTGACATGGTGGGGATTACGCTTAATATTCATAATGGCAAAGACTTTACTCCAATTACAATAAAACCCGAGATGATTGGACATTATTTGGGTGAATATGCGATTACAAACAAGAGAGTTCAGCATGGTGCACCTGGAGTGGGAGCTTCCAGATCAAGTCTATATGTCCCATTAAAGTGATAAATTTTGCCAACATATTCTTACTCTTTTTCACAATTTGACAAAAACAAACATGTCCGGGCGGCGTTAAGAGAGACGGATATATCGCACAAGCACGCTAGGGAAATTGCTCTGGCGATAAAGGGACTCTCGATTGAAAGAGCAAGGAATGTTTTAGATCAGGCAATCGAAAAAAAGGTCGCAGTTCCTTATAGAAGGTATCACAACGAAGTAGCTCACAGATCCAATATCATGGATGGTTTTTTTTCAGGAAGGTTCCCAAAGAAGGCTTCTGAAGAATTTTTACGACTCTTGGATAATTTAGAATCAAATGCAGAGTATAAAGGAATGGATCTAGACAGGTTAGAAATAGTCTCTTGTGTTATCCACAAAGGAACAAAACTTAAGCGATTTATTCCTCGAGCTATGGGAAGATCAAGTCCCAAAGTCGACACATTAACACATGTAGAGATCGTTGCAAGAGAGGGTAAAGTATCTTGAGCGCAATAAAAAATGTAATGAAGAATAATTTCAGAAACATGGAACTCAATGAATACCTGAGTTCTTCCTTAACGGAAGCTGGGTATGGCGGAGCGGAGGTACAAAAAACTCCTATTGGGACTAAAATAACACTATTTGTAATTAGACCAGGTCTTGTTATTGGAAGAAAAGGCAGCGGAATTAGGGATTTGACCACTAGACTAGAGCAGCAATTTAATTTGGAGAATGCGCAGGTTTCTGTCACTGAAGTTACAAAACCTGAACTAAATCCAAACATCATGGCAAATAGAATTGCGCAATTGATTGAGAGAGGAACTGCATTTAGAAGAGCTTCACTGTGGACCATAAACACAATAATGGGAGCCGGAGCTTTGGGTGTTGAAATCACAGTTTCTGGCAAACTTAGAGGTGAGCGGGCCCATTTTGAAAAGCATACAGCAGGAATTATCCCCAAGAGTGGAAAGTTCGCAGAAGAAGTGGTTAGAAGTAGCACAAATAGCCTATTAACAAAAATGGGACTCGTAGGAATAAAATTAAAGATTTCCATTAAAGAAGAAGTTCATCGTGATTTTGATTTACATCCTGAAGATCAGCCTAAGAGTGAAACTGAAATAACGCCCCCTAGTGAAGAAGCAGCTACAAAAGAAGTTCAGGCCGAAAAAAAGGCTGAAGGTGCCGATCAGAATACTCCAGCAGCCGATCAGAATACTCCAGCAGCCGATCAGAATACTCCAGCAGCCGATCAGAATACTCCAGCAGCCGATCAGAATACTCCAGCAGCCGATCAGAATA
>DATFEX010000128.1:0-22050 GCA_035250685.1 Nitrososphaeraceae archaeon
AACGCATGTCCGAGATAGGTTTTACAGATATTGAGAGTTCCGAAATATTGATTCGTAATATCGAGGCAAGAGAAGGGAAAACAAGACCATCAATGCGTATGATAGGTCATACAACATATCTTATATTCGGTAGAAAAATCACTCAAGATAATATCTCAAATTAAAAATCAATGTGAATGATCCAAAACTAACTAATCAAAGAAGACCAATTCCCCCATATTGCATGACTTTGAGGAATATTAAACTGAAGAATTGGATAGAATTGATACTGATAATTTTTAAAGTTTAACATAACCGACTAAGAGAACAATAGACATAGTTTAAGATAGATGACGAAATCAATAGTAGCAAGAGAGCTATTCTTATAAGGAACCGCCATAAACTTGAATATGTTGGCAACTGAAGGTTATTGTGTAAAATGTAAGGCAAAGAGGCAAATGAAAGGTGAATCCCAGGTCGTCATGAAAAATGGAAGGCCTGCGACAAAAGGAACATGTTCAGTTTGTGGGACTAAGATGTTCAAGATTGGCGGTGGCCCCAGCAAAGCAGTCAAGAAAGGCAAGACGAAACCAAAAGCAAAACCAAAATCAAAGGCAAAAGCAAAACCAAAATCAAAGGCAAAAGCAAGAAGACGATAAAATCCTAATTTCTTTTTTATCTTTTTATTCCAAGGCAAGAAAATTATTTGATGTTGATTTTAAGTAGTTTTTAACGAATATTGCTTTTCTAAGTTGTCTAATTTTTGAATGTTCCCATAAGAAGATATCAATTCGCGTAACTTAGATCTTGGAGCTTCAGATTTTATTAATTCCCTTGCTATTTTTATTCCCTCGTTCATATCAGTAGCTCTTTCACCTGCAATCAACGCAACGGCTGAATTGAGAACTACTATATCTTGTCTTGCGCTATTAGACTTACCATATATTGTTTGTAATGTGGACTTGACAGAATCTTCTACAGATTTGATTTGAATTTGCTCTTTTTTAACGACTTTGATATCTAGTAATTTTGGGTCGACCTCCTGTCTTTCGACTTTTCCAGATTGTAGAATCACCATGATATTTCTCGAAGTATTTGACAGTTCATCCATCCCGTCTAAGGAATGAACTAGAAAAATTTTTTTCAAGTTTAAATTTAGCATTGCACTTGAAACGAGTTCGATAAACTTGGGATCGGAAATTCCGATTACTTGTGACGTAATATTTGTGCATGGATTACACAGCGGTCCAATAAGATTAAAAATTGTTCTAAACCCAAGTCTTTTTCGTATCCCTGAAATCCTTTTCAATTTCGGATGAAATTTAGGAGCAAACAAGAAGGCATAACCAAGTTTTTCAAGTGATTCAATAGTTCCACTCTGTGGCAGGTTCAAATTCAGTCCAATATACTCGAAAAAGTCTGCACTCCCAAACAATCCACTCGAAGATCTGTTTCCATGTTTTGCAACATTTATTCCAGAAGCAGATGCAACTATTGATGCAGCAGTACTAATACTAAATGAATTGGCAAGGTCACCGCCAGTGCCGCAGTTATCAATTAGAGCACCATCAATTCTTGGAGTTATTTGAATAGAATTTTGAATCATTATGTCTCTTACAATCCTTAACTGATCAGAGCTAACGCCTCTAAACGTTAACGCAGCAAGGAACGAAGCAATAGTAGAGTCAGGAATTTCGTCCAAAAATATAAGATCTATTGCTTCCATAAAATCATCTGCATCGACACCTTCCTTTGACAAAAGTTTTCTAGTCTGCGTTTGAAGATATTCTGTGGACATTATTTTTTCAGAATATCTAAGAAATTTTCCAAAATATGATAACCATTCTTTGTAAGTACGGACTCTGGATGAAATTGAACTCCGTATATTGGATACTTTTTGTGCTTCAATCCCATTATTTCCGAATCATCAAGTGAAAATGCCGTTACTTCCAGACAATCTGGAAAATTTTCTCTGGATGCTACCAGTGAGTGATATCTTGTTGCAACAAACGGGTTTGCAAGTTTTTCGAATAATTCGTTATCTACATACTTTATTTTGCTTGTTTTTCCGTGTCGTACAACATGTGCATTGATAACATTGCCACCATAGACATGAACTATGCCTTGATGACCTAGACATACACCTAAAACTGGAATTTTAGGTCCAATACTTTCAATGATATCACCACATATCCCAAATGACTTTTTATCAGCAGGATGACCAGGACCAGGTGAAAGCACTATCCCATCAGGTTCCATTTTCTTTATATCATTTAGTGTTATCTTGTTATTACGAAATACAACTGGTTGTGTGGAAAGCTTTCCAAATAATTGAGCAATGTTATAGACGAACGAGTCATAATTATCAATTATCAGAATTTTTTTCATATCAAAGCACCATAGTTTGTTGTTGTTTTCTTACAATGTTAATTTTTACAACCATAGATATTTAATGTTTGTAAATTATTCACATTCAAGCCATCTTTTGAGTTTCAAAACTATGGAATCTTGCTCTAGACAATTGAATAACAAGTTTTGATTTATGATAAATTAAATAATCCTTCAATTTCACTAAAATTACTGGGAAATGGTACGAGTATTCATTAATGGTTATGGAAATATCGGAAGGAGACTGGCGTCTGCATTCTCTCAAGACAAGGAAATTCAATTTGTTGGAATTGGGAAATATTCAATTGACGAAAAATTAGACGAAGCATTTGCAAAGAAATTTCCTGTCTATGTTCCCGAAGAAAAATTAGCAGAATTCAAACAAAAAGGTTATGATATTTCTGGTACCGTCACTGACGCAATAAAATCAGCTGATCTTGTAATTGACGCTGCCAAAGACGGATTGGGCCATAGCAATAAAGTAAACTATTATGTTCCTATGAATAAACCCGCAATCTTTCAAGGAGGCGAAGATAGATCGGGCGAAAAGAAAGTTTCTGACATCATTCATAATTCCAGAGTAAACTATGACAAAGTTACAAATAAAAAATATGTGATACAGGGCAGTTGCAATGTATCTGGAATGGGGAGAATTATGCAACCCATGATTGAAAAATTCGGTGACAAGATACAGCGTTATGATGTTACATTAATCAGGAGGTCGGCGGACCTTGAGGATACAAAAGAAGTAAAAGATACTATTGAGTGGGACAAAAATCCACATCATCAGGATGATGTTAAATCGTTCCTACCTTCAGTAAAACTATTTGTTGAGGCATATAAAGTACCGTCAAGGATGATGCATCTTCATCAAATGACAATAAGATTCAGTGAAAAGGTCCCTTATTTTGATTCACTGTCGGATATCTACAATGATGAATTTGGAGTAGCTGTTCTTGGTAAAGCAAAAGGTACCGCAGATATTCGTCTTAAAGCACGTGAATTTGGCTTTGAACATGATGATACCAATATGGTACACCTTCATGAGGAAACAATGAGAAAGAGTGAAGATACTCTAAAAATACTTTATTCGGATGACCAAACAGGTATTGTAATTCCTGAAAATCACCTTCTATTCCAATCAATGGTATTTGGAAGACCCAAAAAGGAGGCTTATGAAAGAACGGATTCACTTTTCCAAATAAGTAAGAAGAGAGACCTGCTAGTAAAGCAATTTGGTGCATGATTATCAAGACTTTTGTATCTCAATAGTAACACAGATAAAAACAAAAACCAAGGTGCATAAGTGACGATAAAAAACACATGGAGATTCTAAAATATAGATATGATGAATTAAAGTCTATTTGGGCAGAGAAGCGGATGAAAGATATGAATTGACTTGCTGATTGGTTAAAAACGTGAATTATGTTATATTAATAACAAAAAGGTTTTAAGACAATTAATCATACTGAAAAGTCGATCAAAATTAAAAAAATGAGTCTTGTAGGAACTTTCTCAACATGCAGTATTTGCGGAAAGCGGAGAAGAATTGCTAGTCAGAGAAATAAAGTATTGTCTAATCGGGTTGGAATGGATGTTTATTTGGAGTGTAAAGATTGTGCCTCTGTTCCTCTTTGGGATAGAAAAACAAATGAGGATAAGAGCGATTTTGATCATTATCAATAAAAATTATGTTTATTAAAATTCTAGGATATCTGACTACTTATGCTGAATAAATAAAAAAATTAGTAGAGTTAAGACAACTCTTATCATTTTCCTAGGTCTACGCTTACAAAGATTTTTGTAGTCATGACCCTAAGACTTATTGTGTTAGCTAGCGTGTGGGTTACTCGAAAGAGAGGAAACTCCTCCCTCATAACAGGCACTCAAATTAGCGATAATTAGGTGGAGACACCTGGCTACGGAACAGAAAGGAGATCCAGTTGATCAAAATGATGATGATGGTGAATAGCCTGAAGATGTCAATACTGGAATGAAACCGCCGACCTGAGTGGAGCAAGGACAAAAAGGGGTTAACATTCCTGTATGAACCCAGGTTGACCGCTCAGTGGAATCCCACTTAAAACAAAAGGAGGGTTACGGCTAGCAGACACACTTGTTTTTGAGTTCTTGCGATGTAGCTTCCAAATGTGAGAGGAAACTTACTAATTTTCCATAGGAACAAATCTAATTCTCAAAGTTATTAATAAAGAAGATTTAGTGGATTTAGTATTTACCAAACAAAGGTACCGAATCTTCACATTATCGATTAAAATATTAATTGAATTACATCACGCATCGGAAGAAGATAATAGAGCGTATCAAGTTTTTACTTTTACTTTCTTGCTTTCCACAAGACAAATACTGATACAGCTGCCATCATACCTGCTAGGATTAAAAGTACCTGTAATGGAAATCCGCCGGTTGCTGTTGTAGTTCCTTCTGGAGCATTTTCGGTTACAAATGCTATTTCAGAGTTTCCATTTTTAGTTACGGTTGCAAACCCAGCAATTTGTATTTGACCGCTCGGTGGAGGTGAAGTGGAATGGATATTGACATTTACACCATCGGCAACTGCCGAGGCATCAGATTCTTCTGCTTCCATAACACCTTCTCTAAAACTACTTTCTCCTAAAGAGAATATTGAAACTACACGTGCACCTCCTAATTCTTGATATCCAGAACCGGCTGTTGATGCCTGGCTACCAGTTGGGTCAAACAAAAAATGCCAACGCTCCATGGGTGTTGCAATTTTCTCAAAATTAAACAATGCAGTATTAAATATCTGGCCCGCCTCACTTGAGTTCAATTGTTGTGCTAATTCAGGGAACTTGACTTGAAGTAAACTTATTGGATAATTAATACTAACATTACCAAGGTTAGGTACTTGTATTTCCAAGGGCCTGTTTGTATAGAACCCTCTCCAGTCTAAATCGACCAGAGCTCCTCCCGCTTCTGAGCTATTGCTTGGTAGTGTAAATCCACTAATACTTGGTGTAAAGACTACCTTGTATGACATGATTAATCTGTCACTACTGCCCCTTAGTGTTCCGGTGTAATCGATTGTTGCGTTTTCAATAAGAATAGGGCTTTGCTTTTCTGTAAATATGTCCTTATTAATTCCGGAGATTAATTCTGCCATTCCTGGTGTGGAGGCATTTGCTTGGAATCTGAGGTTATCATTGACTGTTGCATATTTCTTTGCGAGTTCACTTGTTGGATCATATTCTATTGTTATAAAGCGATTAGCGGTAAATACTGGTTCGGCTTGATTTTGTTGGGGAGACAAAACGACAGTCATTTGAACAGCATAAGAATTCGAGATAAAGGAACTAACTGTGAATGTTATCAAAAAAATAACCATAATGATCCTGAAACTATTCACAGGGTAGAGACTAATTCAACCTGTTTATAATCTTTATCCAGTACACCATCTTCTTCTAAAATGATGGTGTGGAATTAACTTAGGTTTCATTGTAACCTGTTTTTTAAGAAATGAGGCATCTATTTCGGAAAATTTAAAAAAGTTGTAGATTAATCATTGTTCTTTTATTTTGATTACACTCATAGCGGGAGGGACAGGGTCAGTAAAATTGGCTCGCGGGTTGTCAAAGACCACTGAAAATTTGGTAGTTGTCTCAAATATCGCGGACAACATTTGGCTACATGGACTCTACATATGCCCAGACATAGATACAGTAGTCTATGGCCTGTCTAGTCATTTAGACAAATCTAGAGGATGGGGTGTAAAGGATGATACTTTTGTATTTTTGGATCAAATGAAGAGACTTGGACAGGATTATTGGTTCAGAATCGGGGACAAGGATCTAGCACTTCACATCATGAGAACCCGTTTCCTAAACGAAGGAAAATCACTTTCTTGGTTTACAGAATGGATACGAAGAAAATTTTCAATTTCAACAGTCATACTACCTGCTTCAGACTATCATTTCGAAACTAGGATAGAAACCTCGATTGGCGAAATGCATATTCAAGAATACTGGGTCAAAAATCACGCCGAGTTAGACATATTGAACATAAGATACGAGGGGATGGAAAAAGCAGTGCCAAGTCCCAAAGTACTTGAAGCCATCAAAAATTCAGAGATGATCATAATAGCTCCTGGCAATCCAATTTCAAGTATTGATCCTATTACTTTAATTCCATCAATAAGAAAGGAACTTGAATCAAGAAAGGAAAAGGTAATTGCAGTTAGTCCACTAATTGGGAACCGAGCACTAAGCGGACCGGCTTCAAAGTACTTAGACGCCATGGGTATTGAATCCTCCCCAGCAGGAATAGCGTCTCATTATTCTGAAATAGCCTCTAATTTGATAATCTCTGAAACAGATGAGGTCTATGAAAATCGAATACGAAGTAATGGAGTGAGCGCACACAAGACAAATATCATCATGGAAAGTGAACAGGATGAAAATAGGCTATCAGAATATATTCTAAAAATATTCAACCAAGTTTGAATTATGAAAACCGCGGCCTTTATTCCAGTTAAACAATTTGAGTCAAGTAAGACCAGGTTAGATCTAACTAGAAATCAAAAAATTGTACTAACTGAATTGATGCTTAAATCAACTATTCTTGCCTTGAAAAAATGCAAGCGAATCTCTACAATAGTAACTATATCAGCGGATGAAAGGGTAGAAAAAATTTCCAAACATTACGATGTTAAATTTATTTTCTCAAAGGAAAAGGGAGTGAACTATGCAGTCATGGTCGGTGATGATTTCTGTAAGGAAACTCTGATAAACGCAAATATCGTAGTCCCCATAGATCTTATCTTTCTAGATCCAAATGAGGTTGAATTACTGTTATCAATAGCTAGTAAACTCAATAAATGCTCGATAATTGTTCCTTCAACAAGAATGGATGGAACTAACCTACTGATAAGACGACCGTTTGACCTGTACAAAACCTCTTACGACAACAATAGCTATAAAAATCACATTCAGTCTTCAAGAAAGACCGGCGCACGAACTGTTATTGTCAAGTCTCCAAACCTGTCTAAAGATCTAGATACGATGGATGATTATAACAGTATTATTGCTCATCCCACAAACAGGCTATCGCACTTAATATCAAGACTACAAAACATAAAGTGATCCTTCTATGGTGAATGTGAGTACGACTGATTAACCTGTTACACTTGGTAGGTTCGTCCTTGTAAGCTTTGAAATTATTCCGTTAAAAGCAAAATTAACAATTAGAAACCATCCCCATAGGTACACCTGACCTTCAATTTTACACGGACCTTTTGGATTTCCATCCTCCTTTAGCTGTGTGTCATTTTTTACGTTATCTGCATTGCATGTTATCCATGGTATATCTGGGTGAATTGGCGAAAGTGCTACTACTTGTCCAAAAATTGTGGGAAAAACCAAAATCCACAGCAAGAAAGACGGTATCATATAGATGAACATAGGTTTCATTTGCTGTTGTTGGATTTCCATATTCATTTTATTTACGTAGGCTTGTTTTTTCTTTAATTCAGCAATCAGTGCTTTATCTTGTTTTTTTACAGCCGCCATCATCTGCTTTCTAAATTCAACTGATTCTTTCATAATCTTACTCATTTTTTCTATATCAGTTGTTTTCTTCCTGAGCAATGCAAATGCAATATTCATGACAATGGCAATAAGAGCTGCAATCATCATTGAGTTAAATGAGAATGGTAATGGAGGATTCTCAACATAGTGCGGAGTAAAGAAAAATTGCATGATTAAATATGTAAAATCCATTTAGAGTTCTCCATAAACCTCTATGATTCAGAAAGAAATCACATGAAGGAGGCTTATAAGGATTTCAATTTCATGTGAAAAAGAAAAATGATTCTATGAATAGATTCATTAAAGGACAGTCAAGTGCACGTGCTTGTAGATTCAAAAATAAAGAGTGTAGGTTTGGCCCTGTTACTTATTTATCCAACTGAGCCTTCCATCTCTAACTTTAGCAGGCGGTTGAGTTCAACAGCATATTCCATAGGTAGCTCTTTTGTAAATGGTTCCATGAAACCACCAACAATCAACGACAATGCATCTGATTCTGAAAATCCTCTACTCATTAGATAGAAAATTTGATCCTCGCCTATCTTGCCTACTGTTGCTTCATGAGATATAGTGGCATCATCTTCATTGACTTCTACATAGGGATAAGTGTCTGTTCGAGAGTTCTTGTCTAAAAGTAAAGCGTCACATCGGACATTAGATTTAACGCCTGTAGCGCCCTTCGCAACATGCAACAGCCCACGATAAGTTGTACGTCCTGCATCTTTACTTACAGATTTACTTGTAATTCTAGATGTTGTTTCGGGAGCAAGATGTACTGCTTTTGCACCGGCATCTTGATGCTGTCCACTTCCAGCAAAAGCAATTGAAATTACTTCAGCATGTGCTCTTTTACCAAGCATGTAAACACCAGGATATTTCATCGTTAATTTACTTCCCAGGTTTCCATCTATCCACTCCACTGTCGCATTCTCATATGCATATGCTCTTTTCGTTACTAGATTATAGACGTCCTTACTCCAGTTTTGAATAGTGGTGTATCTGATTTTTGCGCCTCTTTTTGCGATTAGCTCTACTACTGCAGAGTGAAGTGATTCAGTCGTATACACTGGTGCGGTACATCCTTCAATGTAATGTACTTCTGCACCCTCGTCTGCTATGATAAGAGTTCTTTCAAACTGACCAATATTTTCCGCATTAATTCTGAAATATGCCTGAAGCGGAAGATCAACCTTTACATTTCGTGGAACATAGATAAACGATCCTCCAGACCAAACAGCGCTGTTTAATGCCGCAAATTTGTTATCCTCAGGAGGAATTACCTTACCAAAGTGTTTCTTCAAAATATCAGGATATTTCTTTACCGCAGTATCAGTATCAGCAAATATCACTCCTTGTTTTTCTAAATCTTCTCTTAGATTATGATATACCACTTCTGATTCATATTGTGCACCGACTCCAGCAAGGAATTTTCTTTCTGCTTCAGGAATTCCCAATTTTTCAAAAGTATTCCTCACTGATTCTGGAACTTCATCCCAACTTTTGCTTTGTTTTTCAGAAGCTTTCGCATAATAGTAGATATTCTGAAAATCAATTCTTGATAAATCACCACCCCAGTTTGGCATGGGTTTGCTAAGAAAAACATCATATGATCGTAACCTAAATTCTCTCATCCAATCAGGTTCTCCCTTAAGTTTGCTAATCTCCTCAACGGTTCCTCGAGAAAGCCCCTTCTTGCTTAAATATACGTAAAGCTCAGTAGAATCTTTAAAGTCATATTTGCTATAGTCCATATTCAGATCTGAGGTCATTAGAAATTATAACGTCGTTATTGTATATATACTATATGATACTCTTAACCATGTCAAAAAAGTCATTAATAGTCAAAAAATAGAATATTTGATCATAACAACTCCAAGGAATGATTAAATAAAGACATGAGCGTCAAATGGATAGATCACTAGGAGCTCCCAATTGATAGTAGATCTCAACGTAAATAATAAAAAGGCAATTGTGATAGGCGGCGGTACCGAAGGCCTCCGGAAAATAAATGGACTTTTAGATCAAGACTGTGAAATTACGGTAATAACGAGCAGACTTAATGCTCAACTCAAAAAATTGATGGCTGATGGGAAAATCAACTTGATAAAAAGTAGAATCAATGATGTCAATATTCTAAACCAATACAATGATGTATTCTTGATATTAGCTGCGACTGATGACAGAGCTTTGAACAGGAAACTCGTGGAAAAGGGAAGATCAATGGGAGCGTTTGTCTACGCTGCTGATGATCCGGTGATAAGCGATTTTTCATATGCCTCGTTGGTAAACTATGAAGGTCTAATACAAGTTGCAATTTCAACTTCTGGCAAGAGTCCAATAATGGCCAGAAAAATAAGGATGAAAATTGAAAGAATGGTGCACAGGAGCATAAATGATTCAGATATTAGCAACATCATACTTCAAGAATTTGCCAGAAAGAAAGCAAAGGGAAAAATTGGTACTGTAAGGGAAAGAAAGGAATTCTTATATTCCTTAATAAAAGATAAAAATATCCAACATTTGTTAAGATCAAATAAGCTTAACGAAGCAAAAATGACTGCATTACATATGTTGAATAATTGGGAAAAGGTGAATAAACCATGAATGCCGTAGTCACCGATGAGCTAAAACTATTGAATGTGAGAATAACTCACAAGAAGGCTCCAATACACGTACTCGAAAAATTTACCTTCAAGGATATTGCCAAGGCTCATCGAGTATTTTTGACAAGCGGTGACATCAGAGAATGTGTTATACTTCAAACCTGTAATAGGGTAGAACTTTTTCTGGGACTAGAAAGGATAGACGTAGACAAGATCTTTGATACATGGAGAAACATAACAGGACTAGCGAATTTGTCATTTGAAGCAGCTGAAATTGATGAGGGAAAAGATGCAATACACCATCTTTTGAGATTGACCTCAGGGCTTGAATCCCTCGTAGTTGGAGAAGATCAAATATTGGGTCAAGTTAAAAGGGCCTTTGAATACTCTCGCCAAAATTGCTATGTTGATTCCTTTATTCCGTTAATTTTCGAACATGCCATTAAAGTTGGAAGTAGGATTAGAACCAACACAGGTCTCAATAAAGGAAGCGTATCGATAGGTTCAATGGCAGTTAATTTGGCAGAGGAACATTTTGACGATTTTCAAAATAAAAGAGTATTATTGATTGGAACAGGTGAAGGCGCAACGCTAGTCGCCAAATCTCTCAAAAAGAGACAGGTCAACTTCGAGGTTGCAAGCAGAACTTATGAAAGGGCAAAATCATTTTCCATTACTGTTGGTGGAACTCCAATAGAGTTTGAAGATGCACTACATAATTTTGATAAAACGGATATCATCTTTGTTTCTACGACTGCTCCATATTATCTCATTACTTATGATAGAATTTTCAATTGTAAAAAGAAAAATGATGGAATGATGATATTTGATCTTTCTAATCCGAGGACTGTTGATGACAAGATTGCAACAATATCTGGGATAAAATTAGTAAATATAGATCAAATTGCAGAAATAGTCGATAGAAACATGAAGCGTAGATATGAAGAAATTAGACTGGCAGAAAAAATGATCCAAAATGGAATGGAATCTATGGATTTATTATTCAGAAAGATCAAGGCTGAACCTTTTGTAGTATCAATTTTTAAGATAGTAGACGAAGTGAGGAACAGAGAATTATCCAAAGCAGCTAGGATGCTTGGGATAAAGAAGGGAATGAAGGAATTTGAGATCATGGAGCAGTTATCCTTTGCCATAGTAGAAGGCATACTATCCACACCAATGAATAATTTCAGGAAGGAAATTGGCAATACAGAAAAGAATGAAGATGTGTTGAATATAGTATCAAGGATTTTTAACTATGAACCAAAATGAAGATTTTGAGTTCGGTGGATTTCCACAAGTTCGACTAAGAAGGTTAAGACGTACTCCTGCCATAAGAGAGCTTCTACAGGAAACAAGATTATCTATAAAAGATCTTGTATATCCTGTTTTTGTTCAAGAAGGGATCAATGAACCTAAAGAAATTGAGTTGATGCCTGGAATCTTCAGAATTCCTCAGAAAAATCTGGTCAGAAATGTTCAAGAGTTGTATGATCTAGGAGTAAAGACTTTTTTAATTTTTGGAATTCCAAAACTAAAAAACGACAGAGCAACTAGCGCATATCGAAAGGATGGAATAGTTCAAGATTCTGTGAAAACAATCAAGAATAATTTTGGTGAAAAAATTGTAACAATAACTGATGTGTGCCTGTGCCAATATACTTCCCACGGGCACTGCGGAATCATAAAAAATAATGTTGCAGATAACGATCAAAGTTTGAAAATTTTGGATCGTATCGCTTTAAGTCATGCAGAAGCTGGAACTGATTTTGTAGCACCATCAGCTATGATGGATGGTCAGGTAAAAAGTATTAGAAAGGCATTAGACCGTGATAGTTTCAAGAATGTGGGCATTATTGGATATTCTGCTAAATTATCATCTAATCTTTATACTCCATTTAGAGATGCTTCTCATTCGACACCGGAATTCGGTGACAGAAAATCATACCAAATGCCATTCCAAAATACTAACGAAGCGCTCCACGAAATAATGATGGACGTTAAAGAGGGTGCGGATATCATAATGATAAAACCTGCCTTGCCATATCTTGATCTAATTTACAAGACAAAACAGAGCACCTTATTACCAGTATGTGCATACAGCGTTTCGGGTGAATATTCTATCGTAAAAGCGGCAGCGCTTGAAGGATGGGTAAATGAAGAAGAAATAATTATGGAATTTACAACTTCGATTAAAAGAGCTGGAGCCGATATAATTATTTCCTACCATACAAAGAAGATTGCAGAGATTTTAAACAGAGTTTAAAGATACAATTATAACAGTTTCAGAATTATGATATTCATGTTTGTCGTCTTCTCTCTTTGATAGAGCAAAAGAAATAATCCCCGGTGGTGTAAACAGTCCGGTTCGTTTCTATGAACCGTATCCTTTCTTTGCCTCATACGGCAAAGGTTCAAAGATCATTACAGAAGACCATGATACGCTGATTGACTATTGCCTGGGGTACGGTTCTATCATTTTGGGACACGCATACTTTGAGGTTTTGAGCGCTGTAAAGAAACAGCTTGAAAAGGGAAATATTTTCGGCGTTCCTACTGAAAACGAAATCAGGCTTGCTGAACTAATACTGGAAATGATTCCCAATATGGAAATGGTAAGACTCATGAACACGGGTGCAGAATCAACCATGCATTCTATTAGATTGGCAAGGGCTTTCACAAAGAAGAAAAAGATCGTAAAGTTTGATGGATGTTATCACGGTGCTTATGATTATGTTATGGTAAGTCCTGGTTCAAGCGCCTCAACTAATCCATCTAATGGAAATTTAGAAGAGTCAATGAATCAAACACTGCTATTACCATATAACGACATAGATGCCTTGGAAAAACTAGTCAAGATTAACAATGATATTGCTTCTGTGATAGTTGAACCCGTTCTGACAAATATGGGTTTAATAATTCCAGAAGAAGATTATCTCAGCAAACTAAAAAGAATCTGTGAAAGGGAAGAAATAGTTTTAATTTTTGATGAAGTTGTAACTGGTTTTAGACTTTCACCGGGAGGAGCCTCTGAATATTTTGGAGTAATACCAGATATTATGACCCTTGCAAAATCAATTGGTAATGGCTTTCCTCTTTCTGCAATAGTCGGAAAAAAGAAGATAATGGATTTGTTATCTCCAAAAGGAACTGTATTTCAAGGGAGTACTTATGCAGGAAACCCAATCTCTACAAGTGCAGGCGTTGCGACATTAGAAAAATTAACTAGCGTAAAAAATGAATTGTATCCAAAACTTTCTCGTTATGCCGATAATCTATCTAATGGAATCAGAGATCATTTAAATGATCTAAAATTTGAGGGATCTGTAAATAATATTTCCTCTATGTTCCAGATTTATTTTACCAATGAAAAGATAAAAGATGCTTCTAACGTTAGAAAATCAAAGAACCATCTATATAAGAAACTATTTGACGAACTTTTGAAATCCGGGATATTCATACCCCCCTCACAATTTGAAACTTGTTTCATATCCTATTCGCATGATGATGAAGACATGGATAGGACCATTGAATCATTTGCAAAAGCATTGAGAAAAGTGAAAGATTTTGAATAGTTACAGAGTAGCAACGCGCGGAAGCAAATTGGCTTTGATTCAGACTCAAATTGTAATTGACAATTTACACAAACTTTATCCTAAGGTAAAATGTGATATTATAAAAATCAAATCAAGTGGAGATATTAATAAAAACAAGTTACTATTTTCAGTAAACGAAAAGGGAGTATTTGAGAAAGAAGTAGATAGAGCAGTCCTTAATGAGGAGGCAGATTTCGCAGTGCATAGTATTAAGGATATTCCAACTGATATTGACGATGAATTAGTCGTCGCATCAGTCCTAAAGCGAGAAAAGCCAAACGATGTATTAATTGGAAAGTCAAAATCAAAAATAGAACTGCTAGAACCAAACTCACATGTAGGTACAAGCAGTTTAAGAAGAGCTGTTCAAATTAAGCGAAAGAATCCGAATGTAAAAGTAATTCCAATAAGAGGTAATGTAGAAAGTCGAGTAAGAAAGTGTATAGAAGGACCTTTTGATGCCCTTGTTTTGGCAGAAGCTGGTCTAAAAAGACTCCACTTGAATAATTTTATAGTTCAACGATTTGACTATCGAGATTTCGTTCCAGCCCCCGGACAAGGCGCAATTGGAATCGTCTGCCGAAAAGATAACAAGAACATACTTTCAAAATTACAAAAAATGGAGGATAAACCATCAAGATATGCTATCGATGCAGAACGATCGCTTATACACTACTTGAATGCTGGTTGCAGATTTCCAGTCGGTGCCATTGCATTACCCAATCTAAGAACAAATAAAATTGTAATGTATGCAACAGTTTTTTCTGCTGATGGCACCCAATCAATAAATATGAAAAAATCCGATGTAGTTTCAAAGGCATCCCATGTGGGTAGAGACGTGGCAATTGACCTATTATCAAAAGGAGCAGCCGATTTTGCTCATGAATGGAGGGAGGCGTTAGAAAAGTGGAACAGTCAAAAGTAAAACCTAAGGGTAAAGTGTATATCTGTGGAGCAGGTCCAGGTGACCGAAACTTGCTAACAATAAAGGCCTCTAAACTACTATCAGAATGTGATGTTATACTTTACGATAGATTAGTAAACAGAGGCGTTCTTAGTATGGCGTCTTCTCAATCAGAAAAAGTTTATGTGGGAAGGGAGTCAGGCGATCCTACTACGAATCAGACGATTACAAATGAATTGATGTTAAAGTACGCAAAGGATGGAAAAAAAATATTGAGATTGAAGGGCGGTGATCCATTTATTTTCGGACGTGGTGGCGAAGAAGCTGAATATCTCTCATCTAAGAAGATAAAGTACGAAATAGTTCCTGGTATATCTTCTCTAAACGGTGCTGCAGTGTATTCGGGTATTCCACTAACACATAGAGATTACTCATCTTCTGTAGTGATATTAACGGGTCATGAATCAAATGAGAAAAAAAACTCATCGGTAAATTGGGATTCCATAACAAAGGCAGCTGATACCATTGTGATTTTTATGGGGTTGGAGCAATTAAGTGATATTACCAGAAAACTAATTGCAGCTGGACTAACCAAAAGTACAAAGATTGCAGTAATTGAAAATGCCACATCAAATAAACAGAGAGTAGTAGTTGGTAATTTGGACAATATTGAAAAAAGGATAAGGCAGAAAAAAATACAATCTCCTGCGATAATAATTGTCGGAAAAGTAGTAGGAATTCAATCTAAAATAAACTGGTTTGTTCCAAATAATTAGATTAGCCTAGATTATCTATACCACATCAATATACTAAAGCAGTAATCCTAATGCTTTTATGATAAGCAAATTTTACTATCTTGTTGGGTAAAAATCTAATCAACAAAACTATTGCAATAACACGTGGTGAATCAAACAATTCTGAATTCATTAGATTGGTAAAACAAGAGGGAGGAATACCTCTCTCCCTACCTACAATGAAATTAATTCCAATTGATTCACAACAATTTCTTAAAAAATTCTCTCAAATCAGTTCCACCAAATATGACTATTGCATCTTCATGAGTCCAAATTCTGTAGATGTATTCTTCAAATTGGTGAGAGAAAATAATCTAACTCGTTTGTTAGAGGAACAACTTGCAAAATGTGAAGTTATTGCAATAGGTCCGTCAACAAGAAAAAAACTTGAATCAAATAACGTATTGGTAAAGTACCAGCCAAGTGAGTATTCCTCTTTTGGTATCGTGAATTTAATAAAAAAATTGGAACTCAAACCCGCAACTCGAATAATGGTTCCAAGGAGCGGTGCATCAAACTCTTTTCTTAAGGATAAGTTAGATTCGATGTCAATAATTCTGGATGAATTTTACATCTATTATCCTCAAGGAGAAACGCTAAATCAGACATTGATAGAATTTTCAAAGCAACTCGAAATGAATAAAGTGCATGTATTAATTTTTACGAGTCCTTCAGCAGTTCGCTATTTATTTTCTATATTGCAAGAAATTCTCCCTGATTTTAAGCGGCACGTCAAAAGCATAGTAGTGATAAGCATTGGACCCAATACGACAAGAGAATTAAAATCATTTGATATTATTCCAATTGAATCTAAAGAACATACAATCAGAGGCACTGTCCATTTGGCTGAGACGATTCTTTCCAAAGAATAAGAAATACAATTTCATTCACTCAGATCATGTATAGGAATAACAAGGTTTTTCAAACGACGGTACTAGATACTACATGATAATCACAGAATGTCCGACAACAGTAGCGAAGGTGCAACTGACATTGATACACTAAAGGATATTGGTCCTGCAACTAAAACCTCTTTGAAGGAGGCTGGTTTTAGGTCAATTAAGGACCTGGTCATTCGTGGTCCAATGGATATTGCAGAAGCTACTGGAATTGCTATAGAAAAGTGCATAACGTTGTGCAATAAGGCAAGAGAAACGCTAGAAGATATTGGTGTATTTGACAAGCCCTTTATTACTGCAAATCAAATTTACGATAAGAGAAAATCTGAATCACGTATTCCCACAGGTTCAAAGAATCTAGATGATCTTCTTGGCGGAGGAGTAGAAACAAGAGCAATTACTGAATTATATGGTGAATTTGGAACAGGAAAGACCCAAATTTGTCACACTCTTTGTGTCACAGTTCAACAAGATGACTCCGAGGGTAATTTATGCAGGGCTCTATATATTGACACAGAGAATACTTTTAGACCAGAAAGAATCGCCTCCATCGCATCAGCAAGGAACATTGATTCCAATACGGCACTTGAAAATGTCATCGTTGCAAAAGCATACAACAGTTCTCATCAAGAAGTTATTGTCCAGGAATCTCCGAATGTTATCAATTTACATAACATCAAACTCATGATAGTTGATTCCATTGTGTCTCATTATAGAGCAGAATTTCTTGGTAGATCTTTCTTGTCAGAAAGGCAACAGCGAATTAACAGATTATTGCACATACTCCTGAGAATTGCTGAAACATGCAAGATTGCAGTGGTATTGACTAATCAGATCCAGTCATCACCCGATGCAATATTTGGGGATCCTAACAAGGCCACAGGAGGAAATGTGATGGCACATACTAGTACTTATCGACTCTACTTGAAGAAATCAGGTAAGAATCGAATCGCAAGAATGGTTGACAGCCCATATCATTCAGAAAGAGAGATACTGTTTACATTAAATGACCAGGGCATTGGAGATCCACAGAAATAGTAGTTCAAACGATAGTCAATGAAGGAGAACGTACAAATTCATTAATTTTAGATGAATATGGGCAATATCACTAGATAATATTAAATTAAGGAGAAATATGATAATCCAGCATGCCAAAATCTCACGGAAAAAGAAGGAAATCCAGGCATGTTTTAACTAAGGGTAATATGTCAAGGGGACTCTCACATTTACTAATTAACTATTCAATAGGCGATAAGGTCGTGGTAATAATAGATCCTCGAGAGCATAAGACAACCCCACATAGAAGATTTCAGGGCAGAGTGGGACTTATTAAAGACATTGGTAGAAGAACTGTCAAGGTTGGAATACTTGTTGGCGACAAACAAAAGTACTTGCAAACCAAGTTTAATCATATACGTCCCATAAAATAGTAGGTTTTGGGTATTGACAAAAATAACAAAAAAAGAAATGATTGCACTCCCGGATGTAAAGGAGATACTGGAGGCCAAGAAAGTCGACGAAATGGATCAGATCCAGAGATGGACTTATGATTATGTAAACAAGTTTTCAAAAATAAGTAGAAAACAGTCACAAAAACTTGTAAGCGAACTAGTAAGCCAATGCAATCTTACCGAAGAAGAGGCCGTTGAAATTGTGAATATTTTACCCTCGACGTTGGAGGAAATTAGGGCGTTTACATTTGGCTGGAAAAAATTAATTTTAACATCCACTTCAGAAAGCATTTTACAGAAAATTACAGCAGTGCATGAAACTTAAAAAGTACGCAGTATATTATTGCAAGTAATTGGATTCTACTAATCATAGTAACTTTCATAATAGACATACGGGTCATGATTATAACCTTCATAGCCATAAGTTTGAAGAATATGCCTATGTATTAGATTTCACTCTTAGAGGAAAATCCCTCACGATAAGGGGTAGAGAAGGGATAATTATTCAAGCAATAGGCGAGAGCCGTTTGACATTATTGGAATTACTAGGAATACAAAACGCTAATTTTGATATCGGTGAAAGAGTGTATATTGGCAAAGAGGGAAGAAACAAGATAATCAGTGTTCTTGGCAAATTACAATATGATTCGATAACGCAATCTGCAAAAAATGAACTTCCTTCTATCGTTGAAAAGGTAGTACTCGCAAATGAGGAACGCTTTGTAGCTTATATTAATACAGCTCAACCTATCACCCCAAGAATTCATTCATTGGAATTGATACCAGGAATAGGAAAAACATACATGATGAGCATAATCAATGACAGGGAAAAAGAGAAGTTTACTTCTTTCTCAGATATACAATCAAGAATAGGTCTAAAGGATATTCACAAACTCGTAGCGAAAAGGATAGTTGAGGAAATCACCAAAGAGACCAGGATGACACTGTTCGTTGGAAGATGACAACAGAAATCATCTGGGTCAACATTTTCTAATCGACTATAACATCATTTCCAAAATAGTTGAATCCTGTAATGTAGGAAAGAACGATGTAATACTAGAATTTGGTACTGGATATGGATATCTTACCAAAAAAATAGCAGAGATTGTTAGAACGGTGTATACTTACGAAATTGACAAGGAGATATATTCTAAAGCAAAGAATTATCTTGTTCAAAATGACAATGTTGTAATTTTTAACCAGGATTTCTTTAAACAGGATGAAATGGCATTTGATTTTTTCTTATCGAATATACCGTATTCTAGATCCAAAGAGATAATGAAGTGGTTATCATTTCATCAGTTTAGAGAGGCTGTAATCATGGTTCAAAAGGAATTTTCTGACAAACTTACAGCATTTCCAGGCAGTCGAGACTATTCGGTTGTTTCAGTTTTTTCCCAATTTTGCTTTGATGTTGAAACACTTTTTGATGTTGAGAAAAATTCTTTCCATCCACCCCCAAAGATAGACTCCAAGGTCATCAAATTAAGGAGGAAAAAGAATGATATGAATAATCAAATTATTTCTGGTCTTGAATATTTATTCAGTAACAGAAACAAGAACGTAGCCTCGCTAATAGACTCTAACCATTATCAAGGTATGAAAATCAATCAGTTAAGTGTTGAAACTTTGATTAGTATTTCAAACGATTTGATAAAAAATAAGCGATTAATAAAATGAGTCAAAACGTTGTACAGTTATAAATTTGCGAATGTATTTGACCAGCATTGTATTTCCCTTCAGACGACAGTATTTTTCTATCTAATGTAGTTAATCACTACCACGGGCAGCTGGCTTTAGAAATAGGAACCAGCACTGGCATTATTCTGAAAGAATTGTCAAAGAATTTTAGAATTGTGATAGGAACTGACATAGATTTTGACTCTTTAAAGCGAGCACAAAGTGTCTTGAAGAATGATAGATTGATTTGCTGTGACGCAGCCTCTGCACTGCATGAAGTAAGATTCGATCTAATCGTAACAAATCCCCCTTATCTTCCAAATAATCCAAATCAGGTAGATAAAACTGTTGATGGTGGGCCTACTGGTATTGAAGTTTCAATTCATATTCTAACGAGTGCACTTGATAAATTAGCAAGAAATGGTAAGATACTCATATTAGTATCAAACCTTTCGGATAAGAGAAAATTGGAGATATTCGCATCAGAAAATAATTTAGTGATGAACCAGATAGCTCAAAAAGAGATATTTTATGAAATATTAGAAATCATAGAAATAAGTAGACAAACAGGAGTATAATAGCTAACTAATTACCATGCTATAGTAAATGTAATTTAGATTTTTTTGCAATTTCACCGGCCATATCACTCAAGGTAGCTGAACCACCTAGATCGTATGTTAGACGTTTTCCTTCATTAATTGTTTCTTCAGTTGCAGCAAAAATCGCATTGCAAACATCATTCTCTCCGAGGTATTTGGCCATTAAAGCACCGGACAGAATAGTCGCAACTGGATTTACCTTATTAGCTCCGGCATATTTTGGTACGCTTCCATGAGCCGGTTCAAACATAGCATAAGTATCACCATAGTTTCCAGAGTAGACGTTTCCAATAGAGCCGACATGTCCTGAAGCACACTCTGATACTATATCCATAAACAAGTTTGTACTTAGTAAGACGCTCTTGTTAAATCGCTCAGGGTTCTTTACCAATTGTTGCGTCATATTGTCGATATAATATTCCTCCACGGAAATTTCACTAAATTCTGATTGTATGTCTTCAACTGCTTTCCAGAAGATCCCGTCCGTTTCCTTCAATATGTTCCTTTTTGTTATAACATACATTTTACTAAATTTCATTTCACTGGCAACTCTAAAGCCATGCCTTACTACATTTTCACAACTTTTTTTCGTTATCTTCCTTACTGCTATTGCAGCATCAACACCTATCTTAAATTCAATACCAGAATACAATCCTTCTGTTGCTTCTCTAATACAAATGAAATCCAGCTGACGTGTAGAATTTTTATAGGTCTTTATAGGACGAACATTGGCATAGAGATTAAACCTTTGTCTAATACTAACTGCCACACTCCTAGGTGCGTTAGGGGTTGGAATAGTAGTAGTTGGTCCTTTAAAGCAAGCATCGGAATTTTCCAATAGATTCCAGACTTCATCTGAAATATAGGATGTGCCACCATTTTTTGACCACCATTCTGAGCCGGCATCACATGGAATCAATTTTATTTTTGAATTGCATTCCTGTAATACATTAACCATAGCGTCAACAAGTTCGGGTCCAGTTCCGTCTCCTTTTATGATAGCTGCGGATTTACTCAATTCTAATCAAAAATGATACTGTCTATTTATATCTATTTGGAGACCAACGAAATTCTTCCCAAATACGTATCACTCAATGGTGGAGAACTCGTAAGATTAGTAATTTTCACGAATTGATTTTCAGAAAAATATGAATAATCAATGTTATACTCAGACAGAGTAAGATTCTGGTAAATATCTTTTCCAGTTGAATTATCCACTACTTGAATTGTCTTATTGTCTGAAGAGTAGATTTTCATGAAATCATCCAGTGTTAATCTAACGGGTCGAACGAATTGAACATGAATTTCATCGCCAACTTCATCGGTGTGAATAACTCTAAGACACTCTTTTCCTTCCTTCATTTTTCCTACATTATCTGGCAAAAATCTTTGTTGTCCATCTATTTCCAAGTCGATCTTTGAGTAAATGTTGAAAGTGTCATTGTGAGATCTTAGACAAACCTGTACTGGTGATGGGGCTGGGAAGAAATGCATAATAACAAATCCAGAAAGAGTCGCAATGCCTACAATGATTGGAGGAATCAGAATTTGCTTTCTCCCCATTTTTTTTCTCGGCTTATCCTCTTTTATTTTTCT
>DATFEX010000129.1:0-21052 GCA_035250685.1 Nitrososphaeraceae archaeon
ATCGACCCCGCGGTTTGGTACCTCGATGTCGGCTCTTCCCATCCTGGTTCTGCAGCAGGAGCCAAGGGTGGGGCTGCTCGCCCATTAAAGGGGAACGTGAGCTGGGTTTAGACCGTCGTGAGACAGGTCGGTCTCTGCCTGACAGGGGTGTAGTTGTTTGAGGGGAAGTTGCCCATAGTACGAGAGGAACAGGGCAGCGCAGCCTCTGGTTTATCAGTTGTCCGACAGGGCAGGCTGAGCCGCTAAGCTGTTTAGGATAACTCCTGAAAGCATCTAAGGAGGAAACCTTTCCCGAGAAAAGACAGCCTTCTTTACAGAGAAGGGCAGCTATAGAAGATAGCATTGATAGAATGGAGGTGTAAGCATCGAGCTTTTTGCGAGATGTTCAGCCTGCCGTTACTAATAGCCCAACGCACCTGATTACTAAAAACTAGATGATGGATTCAATTCATTCGATACGATAGAATTCAGTGTGGTTCAGTTCGTCAGTTCGTCAAAATGTTCTTTTGTATGACAATCTTTTTTATTTCTGTACGATATTTCATAATGGTAATAAATAGGTCTTGTAAAGAATTGTTGTAGTGTCATTCAACAGCCTGAACGATTTGTATAAAAAAAAAACTCCCAGGTCAAGAAATTACTATAACGATTCCGTAAAGATATTTCCCGGAGGTATTAGTCATAATATCAGATTTTTTAGGCCTTATCCATTTTTTGTAAAGAAGGCAAAGGATAAACACCTCTTTGATATTGACGGCAACAAGTATGTTGACTACTGGATGGGACACTGGGCTCTAATTCTGGGTCATTCTCCTAATGTAGTAGTAAAGAAACTTGATTCGCAAATACATCAAGGTACATTGTATGGTACTGTAAATGATACTAGTGTCAAGCTAGGAGAGAGTATTAAAAAAGCGATACCTACAGGTGAACTTTTGAGATTCTGTACAACGGGTTCTGAAGCTACAATGTACGCGATAAGGATAGCGAGAGCTGTGACCAAAAAAAGGATTATTTGTAAAACCATCGGAGGATGGCATGGATTTAATACAGATCTAATGCAATCTGTAAATTATCCATTTGAAGTAGATGAAGGAGTAGGGATGACTGGAAGGGAAGGTGATTTTGTTGAATCTATTCCATTTAACGATCTTGAAAGATCAATTAAATTATTGGACAGCGTTAAGGATGATTTAGCATGCATTATTCTTGAACCGCTCTTGGGAGGTGCAGGTTGTGTTCCTGCAGATATCAACTACCTGAAGGGCCTGGAAGAATATTCCAAAAGAAATAGTATTTTATTTATTTTAGATGAAATTGTTACTGGATTTAGACTCAATTACGGCAGCGCTGCATCTTCATTTGGTTTGGACCCTGATTTAATTACACTTGGAAAAATTGTTGGAGGGGGCCTTCCTATAGGAGTAGTATGTGGCAAGAAGGAAATTATGCAAGTGGCCAATCCTGTTGAAAACAGAAACAAGGAGAGGTTATGTTACGTTGGTGGTGGAACATTTTCTTCCAATCCACTAACAATGACAGCCGGATACGCAACCTTAGACTATATCGGAAAAAATCGCAAAACAATCTATAAAAAAATTGATAAACTGGGGGACATGGCTAGGAAGGGTTTGACAAAGCTATTCTCTGATTACGGAATGAAAGTACAACTAAGCGGTGTTGGTTCTGTTTTTCTTACACACTTTCTTTCAAATGAAGTAAATGAAATAAAAAGCGCAAATGATGTTGCCTTATGTGATAATCAAGCCCTAACTAGGTATCATTTCTCATTGATGGCAAAATACGGGATATTTTTCTTGCCTCATAAGATGGGTGCTATCTCAGTAGTTCATAATGAAAAAGATATCCAGAATCTTATTAATGCTACTGAAAAAATTCTTGAATCAGAAGTCTTGATGGGGACAAAAGACTAGTCATTGTTTTCATCAGATCCTGCGACTCAGACTAGAAGTTAAGTGTCTTTCTTATTAGGACTCAAAATTCTGTCAAATTGTGGTTCGTAAACAATCTTGACAAAAACTGAGGTTTGAAAATTAAATCAGTTCTAACGAAGCCAATTAAGTCAATTCAAATTATCAAGTAACAACACAAAGATAAGAATTTCTGATTAATCTAAACGTGAGAGTTCTGATTAGAAAAAATTCTAGTTTGCAAAATGAGTATTCCATAGTTTAACGGCCTCTGTTGTGATAAAATGGCTTAGAATGGCAATGGTTATTGACTCTTTAAATAATCTTTGATTTCCATTATAGTAGATTACGTTTGGAAAAAGTAAATCCTCTATCATCTTTTTCAAATAATTCTAATCCTGATCTTCCTTTTCGAAATTTCAAATCTGGTAAAAAAAAAGTATGGGTAGAAGCATTCGGATGTTCTGCTAATATTGCAGATTCCGAAATAATCAAAGGAATCCTTTGCAATAACGGATACGAACTAACTCCAGTTAGAAAAAATTCAGACATTAACATACTAGTTACTTGCGCTGTAAAGGATGCTACAGAGCACAAAATGATTTCAAAAATAAAGAAATATTCAAAAGAAAAACCTCTTGTTGTTGCTGGATGTCTGCCAAAGACAAGCAAGAATTTGATCGAATCATTCTCTCCTAATTCCTCACTAATGGGTCCACAATCTCTAGACAAGATATTGCAAGTGGTAGATTCTTCGCTCCAAGGTCAAAGGGTTGTGGCTTTGGACGATTCCATGTTAACAAAGGTAAATCTTCCAAGATTAAGACTAAATCCTGTAGTCAGTATCATTGAAATTTCAAGTGGATGCTTAAGTGAATGTAGTTTTTGTCAAACGAAATTAGCTAAAGGAACTCTAAGGAGCTATAGAATCGGAGAAATCGTGAGGCAAATGAAAGATGACTTGGCAGCAAATTGCAAGGAATTCTGGTTAACTTCTACTGACAATGGTTGTTATGGAATGGATTTGAAAACCGATCTGGTTGATCTGTTGGAAAATTGTTCCAACGTTGATGTAGACTTTAAAATTCGTGTGGGAATGATGAATCCAATGTATGTTCCAAGGTTTTTAGACAGGTTAATTTCACTTTACCGCAATAATGACAGAATCTTCAAGTTTCTTCATATGCCTGTGCAAAGTGGAAGTGATAGAATATTACGAAGGATGAAGAGAGGCCATACAGCAAAGATTTTTCTTGATGTAGTGAGAGAGCTGAGAGAAAAAATACCCGAGATAACAATTGCTACGGATATAATCACTGGGTTTCCGTCGGAATCTGAGAGGGATTTTGATGAAACTCTAAATTTAATTGAAGCAAGTCAGCCTGACGTCATAAATTCTTCCAAATATAGTCCTCGCCCCGGAACGGTCGCTTCCAAATATCCAAAAATCAGAACGGAGATTGTCAAAGAAAGAAGTTCTAGGTTACATGATACAATCAAGAAAACCTCAACGACTAGGAATCAAATGTGGCATAATTGGAAAGGTGAAATCCTGATAGATGAAATTTTAGATAATGACAAGATACAAGGCAGAAATTATGCATACAGACCGGTGATAATTAACTTGCCAGGGAAACAAAAACTAGATTCAAAACAATTACTAGGACAATATTTGTCAGTAAAAGTCGTAGAAGTTTCAAATTATTCCTTATTTGGGGAATTAATTTCTTAATTCATAATCTTATCAACTTTTTTGTACCAATTAAGATGCTTGATTTAATCAACTAAATTTTTATTCTAATACTTAATCTTCAGATTAGGAGTTGGATTGATTGGCAGAGGATGGTATTGAGTTAAGAAAACCTGTATTGTTAATTGGAATAGGTAAAATTGGAAAGAATATTGTATCAAAATTAGAAAATATGGAGTACGATTCCCTATTGATTAGTAACCATAGAGAAGAACTAGAGAATAATTCGCTCCATGTTGATTGTAAATCATGGATTAATCCTTCGAGTTACAAAATCCGGTCTTTTCTAGAAACTTACAAAGAAGAGATTTGTTCAAAATTATCGGGATATCAAACTATAGTCCTTGTAACTAGTTTATCTGAGAAATCAGGCATTGCAATTGCGCCCATAGTTTCACATATCGCAAAAAGTATGCTTGAGAAGACAGTAATTTCGCTTGTAACTATGCCGTTTGGTCATGAAAAAGATAGACTGTTTCAAGCTGGCGTATCACTAAAAAGAATTTCATCAAATTCTGACATTAACTTTGTTGTTGACAATGATGCATATGTCGAAATAAACCCTGATCTCACGATAGATGATTGCTCAAAAATATCGAATGAAATAGTCCTCAATACAATCAAATTGATTCCAGAAATATCCGTGAATTTAGGAACAAATCTAGTATCTGGATCTATAAAAGAGAACAATATTGAGGCGGGTATAAAGGATCTAATAGCACAACTCTATACCTCACTGGGTACATCCTACATAACAAAATCCATTCTATATGTAAACGGTGCAAGGAGCGAACCAATTGGTACGCTAAATGAGATGTTGAGTAACTTTCAGAATACTATGGAAGGAGATACAGGTGATGTTTCGTTCGTGGTTACTGATTCTTCTCGAAATAACATGCATCTCATTGCTTCAATCAAGGGAAAAACCAAATTTGATTCATACGATCCTCTCAATATGATACCTGATGATAAGGTCTTAGACTGGGAGATACCAGAATCTCATCCAAGTATAGATTTACCATTACCATTGATAGATTAGTAGATCCATTTCTTGGTGGATTTCAAATCACTTACCTAATTGGCAAGTACTGAATAGTTATTCTAAATAAATTCTAAAGTTCTACTTACTTTTGCTCTTCTTTTTTGCCTTTTCTTCTACTTTCTCTTCTACCTTTTCTGTCTGTACTTTTGCCTTTTCTTCTACTTTCTCTTCTACCTTTTCTGTCTGTACTTTTGCCTTTTCTTCTACTTTCTCTTCTACCTTTTCTGCCTGTACTTTTGCCTTTTCTTCTACTTTCTCTTCTACCTTTTCTGCCTTCACTTCCGATTCTTCCACAGACTCTTCAGACAGAGAACTTTTTTCCTCTATGTATGAACTGACCACTACTGTATCATCATCCTCCTTTATCATTCTCAATCTTATCTTTCTTGGTGGATTCTTTTTACCTCTAGACCAGATATGTCTGTTCAAATCCTGGTCTATCTTGACTTTATTAGTTTGCATATGGCGTTGCGTAAATTCCTTTATGATGTTTATTACCCTATCAGTTCTTCTGTACTTTGGAGTGTCCCAAGCTTTTGCCAGATTCACCGTGTAAATTCTTGTTGAATTATCTTCAGACATTTTCTATCAATCCTTTAATTATCCTACTTTGACATCCGACCTTCTCCAAGCTCTTCGCTTTGGATTCGTTCTAACATGACGATGGGTTCTAATAATTACCCAGGCTGGCACAGGTCTGTTCTGTTTAACTCTCTTTATCAATCGCTTTTTTCTCGATGTATTCTTTCGTGCAGCCATTTTTCTACACTGAGTTTTTTGCCTATTTTAAGTGTTGGTTTACTCATATTTTGGCTAAATCAAGAAAAAACAATACAAATCTAATCATGAAATGGAAATGTAGAGAATATATTAGAATATCTAGTACGTCGCTGATAAAACCTCAACGGATTAAAAACATTAAATTAATTCCTAACTAGAACAAAATATTAACAATGGAGACAGAATTAGTCTGTTCTGTTTGTTACAAATTCTTGAGCACCGTATATGACAAAAGGAGAATGAAACACCTTAAGGTGATATCAGAGAACATATTGAATATTGATGGGTGCAAGAGCATGTATCACAAAAAACTAACTGATTCGTTCAAGAGCTAGGACAAATTTGCAACGGTATACACCAAGTATCATTTTAACATGCAAACAAAATAGGCTTTGGGTATACTATCAATTTGTGACCATGATTTTACCTTCCATGATTCCGGGATGAATTGAACAATAGTATCTATAAGAGCCCACCTTATCTGAAGCAATCAACGTCGCAAAATCCTGTCCGCTTGAGATAAAACCTGTATTAATATTCAACTCATCAACAATAAAATCATGTTTCCTAAAATCCTGATTTGCGATACTAATTTTTAATGGCTGATTGATTTTGACAGCAATATCAGGATTAGTAACATTAAACTTGTTATCTTTCATTAACATTACAATACCCTCATTCTTTGAGAATTGAGTATCATCTTGAGAAACTAAATTTCCAATTCCCCACAATGAACCTACAATAATAAAGGAAATTGCAATAATAGCTATGATGTTATTGTTCAATCCACTTTTCTAAATTAGAAATTTGCAATTGATAAAATAATACTCGACGATAAAAATAATTCAATAAGTTAATTTCTTTAAAAATATAAAATAATAAAAATTTCAAAAGTAATTTGCAGCAGGCTAATTATTCTGTAGTTGTTTCTGTATTGGCTTCAGCATTTGCCGGTGCTGCCTCAGTCTGACTCTGACTTTCAGAATCGTTGACAATTTCAGCAGTCGCAAATCTATTTCCAACCTGGATTATCTTTATCTTTGTGTTTTGGCCTACCTTTCCATTCTTTACGAATATCACAAATCGCTGTATCCTTGCTATTCCATCTCCTTTCCTACTTAATTCCGTGATCTGCACGTCGTATTCCTTTCCTACTTCTACTGGTTTTGGACCGAACATGTCGTTCGTCTTAAATCCGTTATAACTCATAGTTAATCTTGTCAAATAAATATTCCACATATAAACTGTCAAAATTTGTCCAGATTAAGTCCCTATTCTGAAACTTTCATTACACAGGCCTCTTAGACATTCGATGGCGGAAAGAGATGCCAGGTAACTAGTCTTAGGATTTGTGGGACTTGGAATGTTTTGCACAACAATGTGTATTTCTCCGAAACTTCCCTTGGCCACTATTTCATGTTTATTCACTGATATCGATGGGTCTGCTATTATCTTCACGCGAGTTTTTTCTATACCAACTCCTGCCAATGCAGTTGCTACTGCTACATTCACATTAGCTGGAAATAATTCAATCGCAGTAGATGCTTTACCTTCGAAAAGGACAGTTTCGCTCTTAATATCATCCAAGCTTACATTTGAGCTTTTAAAGAACGGTGCTCCTGCAAGTGATTTGGGATGTTTTGTTGTAGTTATAGATAAACTGTCCAAATATTTTTTTACACTTCTAATGGAATCTAGTCCAGCAATGGCACCAGTAGGTATCAATATTCTGGTATTGTTCAAGTTCGACAATTTTTGTAATTCTGACAGATACTCTATATCAGAAAAGGCACCAACACTCAAAACAATCATGTCCTTTCTTGACTTGATTATTTTTTTACCATATTCTCTAACAGCATCCTTTGAGGCGCACTCTATTATGACATCTAGAACGGAATAAGTTTGAGAATTATAGAATTTATCGAATTCTGAAAACAATTGTATATCGGGATATTGATTGTCAATCGAATTAACAACTTGAGGTCGGTTATCAAAAACTGCTACAATCTTTGCATTTGGAATCTCTTGTCTTCTTGCTGATGCGATAATTTCCTTACCAATGCTGCCATAGCCTATTACTGCAACTTTCTTCTCCATGTTGTGCTATTACACTTGTCAATATTTGGATTTACTGTTGAGAAAAAATAAAAGTTCTAAAATAATCAAAGAAAAGTGAAAATATTGATTTTCAGATTAACGTCTTCTACCTTGACGTTCTGGCTTTTTTTGTCCAGGCTGGCGCCTCTTTTCAAATCTCTTTACAAAATTTATCTTGTTTCTCAATTTTGATATTGGACTTACTCGCTTTTTTCCTTCAATCTTGGGAGTTTGACCTCTTACTTTTCCTGCCTTTGTTAACGATCCATGAGTTGGCATTTGAAACAAGGTTGACTTTGATATAATATATCTATTTCTACACTAATCTATCATACTTGTCACTGTTTTATCAAAGTGGCAAGTATTGCCCTTATCATTCATGAAATAGGCAATGTTATCCTTAATTATACTACTTTAAATCTATAATTATGTAAAACAAGCGCATCAGATGACACTAGTCCAATCGATGCATTTCGATCAGATAAACGCACTAAAGAAAGAGCGCAACGCTATTATTTTGGCACACAATTACCAGGTCCCCGAGGTTCAAGATATAGCTGATTTTATAGGAGATTCACTGGCATTATCAAGAGAAGCAGCCAAGACTGATGCTGACATTATCGTATTTTGTGGTGTGCATTTCATGGCCGAAACCGCTTCAATTCTATGCCCTGAAAAGACCGTCTTGATTCCAGATCTTGAAGCCGGCTGTTCTCTTGCATCGACCATAAATTCATATGAATTAAGGAAATGGAAAGAAGAACATCCCAGTGCTGTAGTTGTTAGCTACGTAAATACCAGTGCAGAAGTAAAAGCCCTCTCTGACTATTGTTGCACTTCATCCAATGCGGTGAAAGTTGTAAACAGCATTCCACGTGAGACTGAAATCTTATTCTTGCCTGACATGTTCCTAGGTTCATATGTTGGTCAGGTCACAGGTAGAAAGAATTTGTATGTATGGCCAGGAGAATGTCATGTTCATGCGGGTATCACTGCAGCTGACATTAATAATATTTTTCAAAAATACAATAATGCAGAATTCATGATTCATCCTGAATGTGGTTGTACCTCATCAACTCTGTACGGTCTGGCCTCTGGCGACATAACTAGGAAAGCTCATATACTGTCTACCGAAGGGATGATGCAACATGCTAGAAAATCAGAGAACAATCAATTTGTTGTTGCTACCGAAACAGGGATCATGTATAGAATGAAAAAAGAAAACCCCGACAAGTTGTTTATACCGGTTAAGGAAAATGCTGTCTGCAAATACATGAAACAGATAACAATTGAAAAAGTAGTTGACTCACTTGTACATAAACAATATGAAGTCAAGGTTTCAAAGCAAATTGCAGATAAGGCCAGGATTGCGATAGAACGTATGTTAATGATATCCTAATCAAAAATGCAATTGAAATCTTTAGTAGTAGGTATTTGATAGTAATAGCTAATAATCAATTATTAAATTAATTATTTTCCATTTCCATCGAAAAATCAATTGATTTACTGGAATGAGTTAAGTAACCTACTGATATCATGTCTGGTAAAGCATATGCATACTCTTTGATATTCGTAAGATTTACACCACCTGAAATTTCTATCAATATTTTTTTTCGTAAACCGGCTTTTTTCAAATAGGCAATAGTTTTCTCTGCGCGATGAGGAGAAAAGTTATCCAGCATGATGATATCAGCACCACTTTTTATTGCCTCTACCGAGGATTTTGTATCGATAACCTCGCATTCTATCAGGATATTCTTGCCAGCCTTTTGCCTGGCCATCGATATGGCTTGTCCTATGGATTTGGTAACTGCAAGATGATTATCCTTTATTAGTATCATTTCATCCAGTGTTTTTCTATGCGCGTGCCCACCACCTAACTCTATTGATTTCTTATCAAAGTACCTCAAGCCAGGTGCAGTTTTCCTAGTACCTGTTATTTTTATGTTTTTTGAAATTGCTTTTGCAATATCTACATATTTCTTTGTATCAGTTGCAATCCCACTCATACGCATCATCAAATTCAAAGCGGTTCTTTCTGATTTTAGAATGGATCTAGTATTACCATTGACAGTCATAATTCTACTACCTTTTTTCACAGCGGCACCCTCTTTGACCAGAGGTTTGGATTCGCACTTACAAATGTCAAATATAGTTCTGGCTTCTTCAAGTCCTGCAACAACTGCACTTTCAGATTTACAAATAATAACCGAAGAGGATTCTAGATTCTTATCTACTGTATATTCACTGGTCAAATCACCTGTAGCTATATCTTCTCTGAGAAATCTAATGAGAGACTCTCGTAAACTAAAATATTGATTTAGATCTTCTGATTTTTTCTTAAAGGTCAAGTTACTTTTAATGCATATTTGTGCGGAGTAGAAATTTGAAGTGTTGAGGCAACCAAAGAATTCTTTGAATCAAATATTACTATAGTACCGGACCAATCAGATGATAGTTCGGTCGACTTGCAAACAGGACACACCTTTCCGACAGTAATGGCCTTACATTTCTTGCATGCAAGTTCCTTCGCCATTAAGCTGGCACTGTCCCTTTCTTTTCTTTTGGATTGTTTGCGGCGGCTGGGTTTTTGGCTTTCTTTATCTCTTCTTCAATCCATTCTAGAGCACCAAGAAAAGGTTGTCTGCAGGTAATACCTATTTTACCCATTGCCGAACCTTTTCCCAAACTTATCGCCGTAACCCTTGCTCTCAGCTTTGATCCAATCTTAAGGGATTTGGCTGATTGATTGGCAACTATTACCCCTTGCTTGACATCGCTTTTTAGATAATCATCAGTTATTTGAGAAAGGTGCAATAGTGCATCAGTTGGGCCTATTCTTACAAATGCACCAAAATCTGTAATTTCGACAATTTCTCCTTCAACAATTTCTTGCATTTTAGGATAAAATGTTAATGCCTTAAATGATACCTTATGAAAGGTGGCGCCGTCACCGGAAACCAATTTTCCGACCTTATTCGTTTTAGCATCAATAATCATTATAACGTATCCCAATTCTGGGTTTATCATACTCTCGTATTTTTCCTTGAGAATTTCCATTGTAGTCTCATTGAGAGATTTTTTCATCATACTAGGAGGGATCCTTACAACGTCATCCATGTGTATTATGGCAAACATTACTTATTGTCAATTTGTTTAAATTATCAATTTATGAACCTTTTCATTATTTCTTGACGCAATATCAGAGCGCGTGATATTGTATGATTTAAATATTCTTTGGAAGTGTACGATCATATGGTCTCAATAGAGCAAATCATGGCAAAATTACAAACAATCGAAGATCCAGAATTGCATAAAGACATTGTTTCAATGGGCATGATTAAAGACCTTGCAATTAATGATGGAAAGGTTGGATTTACACTAGAGCTTACTACTCCAGCCTGTCCCTTTAATAGTGAGATAGAACAGTCCGTTCGTAATTCTATGATGGACTTGGGAATTAAAGATCTAGATCTTAAGGTAACCGCTAGGGTCATGGAGGGACGTTCGATTTCAATGGATGAATTACTACCTGGCGTAAAAAATATTCTTGCAATTGCAAGTGGTAAAGGAGGTGTAGGAAAAACAACAGTATCTGTTAATCTTGCTCTAACATTAGCCAAGACTGGCGCAAAGGTAGGTTTACTGGATGCCGATATTTACGGTCCGAGCATTCCACTGATGCTAGGGCTCAAGAATGCACCTGAAGTGGTTAATAACAAAATAGAGCCCGTTTTGGCTCAAGGAGTAAAAGTTATTTCAATGGGATTCTTTTATGAACAATCACAACAAGCAGGGATCTATAGAGGCCCTATTGTGGCTGGAATCGTAAAACAGTTTTTAACCGACGTAAATTGGGGCGATCTTGATTATCTTATAATTGACTTGCCACCCGGTACTGGAGATGCACCATTAACTTTGGCACAGACAATACCAATAACCGGAATAATCATAGTTACCACTCCACAAGATGTAGCAATGAATGTGGCGGTGAAGGCAGTTGGAATGTTTAACAAATTGAATGTCCCCATCATCGGAGTCATAGAAAATATGAGTTATCTGGAATGTCAACATTGTAATAATAAAATCGCTATTTTTGGTACAGGTGGAGGTCAGAAAGTTAGCGATCAGTTTAATGTTCCTTTCATTGGAGAAATACCCCTTCATCAACAAATAATGTCAGGAAGTGATAGTGGTAATCCAGTAACGATTTCAGAACCAAATAATAGTCAGGCAGTCATATTTGACAAAATTGCTCGTACTGTTGCTGGCAGGATCAGTATTATTGCCTCAGAATTACAGGAGCAGGAAAAAGCTGAAAACGAACAGTCAAAAGAACAAAGTGTCAATACCGCCTGAAGTTCTTGCAGAACTCAAAAAGCCGCTAGGAAAGTTAATTCCAGATAATGATATCACAAGAAATAGAATTAAAAAAGAACTTTTGGCTATCAAGCATAAAATAATAACAATAGGCGACCGTTCTACTGAAAGGCTTGTTTCCTTTGATATTTACCCTAACCTGGCTGTAGTTGACGGCGTTGAGAGGAGGCAAGAAAAAAATACTATTTTGGATGATAGAATGACTGAACTAGAAGCAAAGAATTTTTCCAAAATTTCATGTATTAATCCCGCGGGAACCATTACGAAGGATGCATTTAACAAAATACGATATGCCCTGACAGGAGAAAAAGACGTGATTTTGCAGGTTATTGGCGAGGAGGATTTGCTGACGCTTCCTGCATGTTATTTTGCACCAAATGACTCCCTAGTTTGTTATGGTCAACCATTAGAAGGACTTGTTATAATCAGGGTTAATGATGCAATGAAGCGAAAAGCGAAAGAATTAATGAAATCGATTAATAATCAACTACTAGGGGTATGATGATGTGGTGGCTGTTTGAAATAGAAGTGATTGAAAACCATAATTTTCTGACCCCGATAAGATCTTTTCTGTGATTTAGATTCTATCCAGACCCAAGTCCTGCGTATCGTATTCCACAGCCTCTGCTCAAATAGTCATACATGACATGAGCATTCGCACTTTGACATCTTTACGTCAAATGAGCAATCATGGTCTGAGCCACAAGAATCACCCATTGGCCATTCACCAGGACATTCTGTGTGACGATTCCTCTTACAAAAAAAAGTCAATGTCATTGAATATTACATTACTGTTGTTTCATTCAATATTTGAATTTTTATGTTGGTTAACATGACATATTAACACAAAGTATATTATTTGAATAAATTTTATAAAGTAATGCATGAGCAGCAAGGTTGCTATTGTCTGTATTACTAAAAATGGAATCAATATATCAAAAAGAATTAAAGAAAAAATTCCGCTTGCATCAATTTATGCGCAATCAAAACACAAGGATTCCTCTGATGGGATTATCTGGTTTGAAAAGAATACAAAAATCCTGATTGAGGAGATTTTCAAAGAATATGAAAGCATAATTTGCATTTTTTCATTAGGAGCCGTAATCCGTTTAATATCAAATTTGTTGAAAGACAAAAAGGCAGATCCGGCAGTTATCGTTATAGATGATAAAGCAAACTTTGTAATAAGCGCCCTCTCCGGACATCTGGGAGGAGCCAACTCATTGACCAAATCAATTGCAGATATTCTGAATTCAACTCCTGTAATCACTACAGCTGCCGATGTTAATGAAACAATAGCAGTAGATCTCCTAGGCTCTGATTTTAAGTGGCGCATTGAAAATTTTGAAAACGTTACTAAGGTTAGTGCTCATATGGTTAATGAAGAAAAAATAGGAGTGTATCAGGATACAGGTGAAACAAAATGGTGGAATAAAGAATTACCGAAAAATGTATCAATAATAAAAGATATTGATGAATTAAAATCAGATGAATACAAAGCCGGTTTAATAATTTCTGACAAGGTATTTACAGATCCCCTTCTTGTTAGTAAATCCGTAATTTATCGACCAAAGAGTCTTGTGGTGGGGTTGGGTTTTCACTGGGATACGAGCCAGAAGGAAATAGAAGATGGTATATTGAAAGTGTTAAAGGATAATAGATTGTCTTTTCTTAGCATTAGAAATCTCTCTACCATAAATAGAGGGAAATCTCCTACTTCCTTGGGATCTTTTTCAGAAAAGCATGGAATCCCTTTAGAATTGTATGAGAAAGAAAAGTTAGACAAGATTATGGTTCCAAATCCTTCAGATGTGGTAAAAAAATTCGAAGGAACATCAAGTGTATCTGAAGCTTCATCAATTCTCAGCGCGGGCGGCGAACTAATTGTCACAAAGCAAAAGTTCCCTCCTAATCTCACAGTCGCAGTATCTAGGATAAATTACTCCAAGGTAGATATTTGATATGAACAGAGCTTTGTTACTAATAGATAGAGGCAGTAGGGAGCCAGAGGCAAAAGAAGAGCTTGCACAATTATGCACCATGATAAAGGATGGAAGCAAATATACGTATGTAGATCACTGTTTTCTTGAAGTTATCCCTCCATACATTGAGGAAGGGATTAGCAAGTGCGTTTCCAATAATGTAGATTCTATTACTGTAATGCCATATTTCTTGTATCCTGGAATGAAGTTAAAGGATTCCGTAAAAAAGACCGCCAGAATCTGTTACGATAAGAAGATAAAGGTAGTAATTACAAAACCCCTGAGCTATCATACTACACTCGAATCGCTCATTAGAGATAGGATTCGTTCCGCAAGAGAAAAAAATAATGTATTATTATCAAACGACAAGTGCGATATACTTGTTATAGGTCATGGAAGCAGTGACAGGAGTGCTAGAACTGCGTTTATACATACAGTAAACAGACTAAAGCCAGATTTTAGAAGTGTCACATTTTGTTTTCTCGAATTGGATGAACCGCGTATAGCTAACGGAATAGATAAGATTATTTCCAGCAAACCAAATACAGTACTAATAGTTCCATATTTCCTGCACAAGGGAGCACACATAAAAAAAGATGTTGTAAAAGATATCGATACTGCATTGGAAAACTACAATCTTGAGAATATCCAGATCTATGTTACAGAACATTTTGGCGTAGATTCTAAGCTCGTGGAATTGGTACTTGAAAGAGCAAAAGAGGCAGAAGGAAAAGTTGATTGAAAATAATGATATAGTGGAAAGAGCCGTAAGGGCAAAGTCCAGAGATATGTCAGAGTCTTCGCTTGGAATAGAAGAAAACAGTATGAAAATCATTGAATCTGAGATAGGAACTCATGATTATGATAAACAACAATGGAATGTCGTTAGACGTCTAATCCACGCAACTGCTGATTTTGATTTTGCAAAACGTGACAAGAATGGAATTATCTTTTCAACTAACGCCATCGAAAATGCTTTTGAAGCGTTCAGGAAGAAGCGACACATAGTTGTTGATGTTGACATGGTACAGTCAGGGATAAACAAGAAATCTGTCTCAAAAATTGGGAACAGTATTTTATGCAATATATCAAATAAGAAGGTAATTGAAACTGCTAGAAATGAAAATAGGACTAGATCCACAGTGGCAATGAGGTATTCTTTAAGAGAGATCGATGGTGGCATTGTTGTGATAGGAAATGCTCCGACAGCTTTGTACGAGGTAATCAAGATGATAAATGAAAATGTTGTAAAGCCTGCACTTGTAATTGGGATACCAGTAGGATTTGTATCAGCAGCAGAATCAAAATATGAACTTTCAAAGACTAACGTGGAGTTTATTACAAATATTGGAAGAAAGGGTGGAAGCCCAGCAGCATCATCAATAGTTAATGCCTTAATGCTTCTGTATATTAGTAACTTGAATTGATGGTAGATATGGACACGAGAGCAGCGCATACTGCAGAGCACGCCTTTATAGGAACGCTACAAAAAATATTAAACAGGACATTAAACGTTAGAAAAGTGGAACATAAGGATTTATACAATATTGCGTTCATAAGAAAATCAGAAGTAGAGCTGGATTTTGAAAGGATAACTGCTGCTGAGAAGGAAGTTAATCGGCTAATCATAGAAGGTAGAAAAATATTACATCACTCATTTTCTTCGCTGCAAGAAGCCAAGAAGGTGTTTCCTGCTCTGAGGGCCAATGAAACAAGATTGGAGAATGCAGATGCCATTACAGTTGTCGAAATAGAAAACCACGATCTTTCTGCATGCTCAATGGAACATGTTAATAATTTATCTGAATGTATATTTTTCTTGGTAACTAATATGTCAATGAATGGATCTGATTATGAGATCAGGTTCATGGTTGGCAAGATTGCGATGGACGAGGCCGTTAGAGCAACCGAAAAGATCAATAATATTTGTATTCAAATCGGAGCTAATTATAATACAGTAGAGGCAACTATAAAGAAACTATATGATGAAAGAGAACAATATTACAATCGTTTAAAAAAATTAACAAATAAGTTGCTCGTAGATATACCGATTCGAACTATTAATGACCAGAACATAAATCTAATTACTACAACCCTGTATGATATGGATTGGCGAACTATTCAAAATTTTGCAGGCGAAAATATACTTAATTCAAGAACAATTGTTGTTCTTGTCAATATGATTGATAACGATATGGCAGCCCTTATCTTTGCAAGGAGCGATGATCTCAACTTAGATTGTGCCAAGATCTTTGAAGATCTTAGAAAAGACGGGAATATAGGAAGCGGAGGAGGAAAACCTAATTTCATTAACGCAAAAATAATTGGATCAAAATCAGACAAAGTCATCGAAGAACTAGTCAATAGATCCATAAAGTTCGTATCTTGATAAATTGTTTTGAAATGTCTCCATATTTCTTAGATCAGAGAAACTTTTGAATCATTTACTTTTTCTGAATGCTAGTTCTCAAAATAATTCAATAACGAATCCTGTCCTGAGATATCCTTAAGATCTGATACTACAATACCCATCCTTCTAATATTGTCAAGCGAAATAGAGTTATTGTTAATCATTTCATCTACGATTGACAATGAATTCTTATGCAATTCATCAAATGATACTGAATAGAGTTTTAGGCTTCTAGAAAACGAAATATGTTGAAGATTTTCTAGAATTAATATTACAGAAAGAACTCTGAAAGCCTGCCGCTTATTTTCTAAATTTTCAAATACAGAAGTACAGAGATTTTCCACTGTCAATTTTACTTCTTCAAAGGATGTAGTATCTTTTTTTAGGGTAACTATTTTTCCAATTTGTTTTGAAGTTCCTCGTACTCTTATCTGCGAATAGTCTATTGCATTTGATGCATTTACCAGAAAAGTTGCAGTCTTATAACCTAGTGCATCTCTTAATTCAAAAATACTTTTGCTTGATATATCTGATATCGATTTTATCCCTAATGATTCTAATTTCTTGGACGTTTTTGGCCCAACCCCCGGGATATCCTCAATCTTACATTTTGAGATAAATTGTTTAGCATCTTCTTGGCGTACAACTGTTATTCCATTGGGCTTATTGATGCCTGATGCTATTTTTGCTATTAATTTATTAGGTCCTACTCCTATTGAACATGTCAATTTGATCTGGTCTCTGATACTTTTTTGTAATGATACAGCAAAAATTTTTGCATCATCAAAATCTGAATTCGTTATCTTTGTAAAATCCATATAACATTCATCTACACTGACTTGTTCAAACAGTTCCCCATAATTTTGAATTATTCTCATTGCTTTTATGGATAATTCACGGTAATAGGGCATGTCGGTAGGAAGAAATATCGAATGAATATCTTTTAATTTCGACTTTGCCATTTTAATTGGCATTGCTGCCTTGACACCATATTTTCGTGCCTCATAATTGCATGTGCTGACGACACCGGAATCTTCTTCCCGCCCTGAATATACGCAAACGACGCTTGGAATATTTCTTAATTCTGGCTTTCTTATTTCCTCACATTGCGCGTAGAAATAATCAAAATCAATATGAAATATTATTCTCTTTTCTATCTCAGTTAAGGAAATATTCTCATTCAATAGTACCTGATAAATTTATTCCTGGGAGAATAAAAAATTATTCCAAGCATCTCAAATCTAATAAGGTCGTAATTGCATTCTTCGATGGCATCATTCAATGACAAATATTCAATGACAACAATTTGATTCATACATTTTATGGTATTTTCTTATAGTCAATGAATTTATTTTCTTGTTGTTCCTTTCAGTAATTTTTTCGACATTCCGTATATATAAAAGATTACCAATAAGTTTTGAATCCAATTTTGATACAATCGTTAGACCGGAATAAGAAATACGTTTTACTCTCGTCAATCTTAGTTATGATGCTCATTGTTTCTATCCAAAGCTCTATAATGTTAAGTGCTAACGCACAATCCGATGAAAATAGCGAGAAATCAACAGATACACAATCCGATGAAAATAGCGAGAAATCAACAGATACACAATCCGATGAAAATAGTGAGAAATCAACAGATACACAATCCGATGAAAATAGTGAGAAATCAACAGAGACTAAAAAATCAGAAGCTGATAGTAGTAACAAAATGGGAGTTAATGTTCCAGTTGCCAAAATGGTCTATCAAAACAAGTCCTATGAAATGTCTCCATTCGTAGTTATGGATAATGAAAACTTGGAAAGAATCAATTTCCCACATTTACCCGATGATTTTGAACCTGAAGTTACGATATCACCCGATGATTCTATTTCCTTTACATTTCTGACAAAACCTCGCGAAATTAATGCATTCTTTGTTGATTACGACGCAGATACGACAGAAATGACTCCACTTCACAGAGTTGGAAAAACTCAATTTAGTTTTGGAGATGTATATGGTCCAAATACTTTAGAACTCAGAGTAATATATCCTGACGGAAAATATGTTACCTATACTTGCTTGATAGAAGTTGATAAGCCAGAAGTAAAAGAAGTAGCGCTAGATTCGAGTAATATTAGTACCATGAGTACTGAGGATAATATCAATACTTTGAGTACTGATAATAATATAATGAATACAGATACTCTAAATAACAATAATAATAATGACGATGCTTCATACCAAAGTTCTGAATCAGATGATTTTGATTCATCTGGTTTTGGCCAAGTATCGCCAACAGAGGAACATGTAATAAATCAATATGATAATTTAGTGGATATTACCAATGGACAACAAAATGAAGAATTAGATTTCCCTAAAAGCGAACAAAAGTCGACAAACACATGCGAATATAATGAAATCCCTATAATGGATGTACAAACTGATACCAATAATATAAACAGCACCAACACGACTTCTATTGAATCTCATACACCAAGATGGACCGCATTGGATCTAGGACAGGAACAAAACATCTGCGGCCTTAAAGTCAGCTTTGCTAACGTAGACGACGAGATCAAATTCTTTACGCTTGAATTCTCTAACAACGGAGAAAACTATACACCCGCCGAATATTATTCATCAACTGGGACCAACTCACCTTCAGAGATTTATGACCTAAAAGAAGGTCCAATAAAGGCAAGGTTCATCAAAATAACTGAGCTTGATATAACTGAATCAATTCAATGGATATCAGATCTCGTAGTATTAGGAAACGCAGCCCTATAAAATACTGTATGTGAATCCAGTTAACTATCAATGAAAAGCAAAGCACCATACATGATTTCGCATAGAATTTATTTTCTAAGATAGATGGGATAAGCGTGGAGTACCCTGTTATCGTAGAAAAAGATGGTATAAAGATTAAACCCGACAGTATGATTGTCGATAAAATGTACTACTGCGTTTACGATAACAAAGTCTATATTTTTTATAAAGATGAAGAGAATCTTACACATTGTTATGAAGTGGATGATGTCAAAGTAGTTCAAGAAATAGTAGACAATCCAGATGATTTAGAGGACATACTGCTAAAGCATTCTAAAGAATGATATTAAGAACAATACGAATTTAGTTACTCAAAAAGAAGATGCAAAAATTCGCACCTGAAAAGTACCGGTGGGATTTGGAGTTGTAATAAAACAATCCCACCAGCATTTGTCTCAAATTGTTTTGGGGAAGTAATCATACTTTTGAAACTAAATTATAATAACTTGGCTTACCTTAGTTTACTCATCATAAATATCTCAATTGTATAGAGTTAACTTTTGAATTGTAGAAACTTTATTTAGCATTTTGTGTTCTGCAATTATAGATGTCTTCGAGTGCCGAACCGGGTAGGGCTAGTAATGTAATTTTGATTGGTAAGAAACCATTGATGACCTATGTCACGGCAACCTTAGTTCAATTAGCAAGCGAACCGAACGTCATTATAAAGGCCAGAGGAAAAAGTATTGCAAGGGCAGTAGATGTGGCACAAATTATCGTCAAACGCATGGAAAATATGGGATACAAAATTGGATATGTGAAAATAGGGACACAAACAATTCAATCTGATGATGGCAAAGAGCGAAATGTTTCAACTATAGAAGTTCAAATATCTAGATAAACATCGAAAACAGATTCTCTTGATCGTCACAATGGTTCATTTGGATTCTCCAATGTATTTAATTGGATACTAATAATATGAACATGTGACAAAAATGTCAACTCATCTATCCACTCTTGTCAAATAGCTAGAAAATATTTATTAGTCTATCTTGAAGTAACATGTAGTTCCTATCAATAACTATTCCGACATATTTTACTCTAGCTTTCTGAAACACTACTGCAATTTGGGAAATAATGTTAACGTTTCCATGGGGCAATCTGCCTTCCTTTTGTGCGATAGAAATTTCATCAGGATGTATGAACAGTGGCATGTTAGATACTTTTAATTTTTTTTCTTCTCTCATATGATTTAGCATTTTCATAATAAGTTCCAAATCATGATCTAGATTGGGTAGTTCAATATTGTCCTTGAATTTGATATTTTTAACAGTATCCTCAGCGGTGGTACTTATCCAGGCAATTCGATAGATACTGGGGGATTTTGTCCAGCTATCATTGAATTCTGTAATTTCAGAGACAAGATTTTGAACATCCGAAATAGATGTTTTTAAGTTTGCCTTGATCTTTTTTTGTTGATTCAAAATCATGTTGATAACTTGTTCTTTGACATCTTCAATATTCTTTATTTCTGGCTTTTTAGACAATAGCAAATTAGAGACCTCTTCAAAATTACTTATTCATGCATTCTTGTCATCAACACATCTTCCTTGGTATGAGGTATCGGCAAGTATTCGAGCCTTGAGTTGACTTTTGAAGTCAAGAAAAGTTCAAACCACTTGGACTCGTATAGCCTTTAAGGTCTTCACCGTTTACTATATCTTCTTCTGGTGGCACATATTCTATAACACCATGTCTTTCTGCTCCAGGATATTTTTTCTGTGTTACTAACGCTACTACTATAAATGCTACAAATGATACTACTGGGGGTATCAATGTGTCAAGTCCTGCAAGTTCTATGGGTATGACAAAGAATAACAGCAATCTAAGACCAGTTCCCAAAACTAAGGATGTTATTGCAGCTGGGAAAT
>DATFEX010000130.1:0-2278 GCA_035250685.1 Nitrososphaeraceae archaeon
GGCATTCTTAAATCTGAAATTACCAAAGCGTAATTTGACTGGTTTTCGGTAAAGTGTTTTAGCGCCTCAATAGGGTCATTAAAAGCGTAAACGGAAGCCTCCAATACGTTTTCACATAAAATGTCGTGAAAAAGAGTGGTATTGTCGATATCATCATCTATGACTGCCACTATCCTTTTGACGCTATAACCATTGGAATTCACTTCCAGATTATCGAGTTGGACTATCATTTATTAGTTATGCTATGCTAAATGGAAACAATAGGACAAAATTCCGAAAAGTATTTCGTAAACTTCTTAAGGGTAAAATTACAATTCAATAAATGAGTCTGTCAATAACTTTTGTCCTTCTGTTTGGTATCACCACGTATTCCTTAATACATTTAGGATCATATGACCAACCGGGTCAGGCTGTCTTATATGAAAACGGCACGTGCACTAACGAAGCGCTGAACAACTCATCTAATTCCTTGATTAACACAAATGGTACAGTCGGTGATTTCCTCAAAAGCTTGCCAAGCGACAATACTATATTTGCAGAAATTATGTGTAATAACTCAGCTATTGAAGCGGAAATATCAAGTCCGGAAGTCGCAGTTTCGAACGCTCTAAGTTCTTTTGATATAGTGGAATGAAAGTAAAAATGCAACTTTTCGAATAAAAGAAAAGCAGATGATTCGGCACATTTCAAATTCGTTCCTGGCAGAATCTGGTATAGCAAGACAACACTTGGATATTTTAGATATCTTACGAATGGCTCGTAAAATAACAAGAATCTCTTAATGACGCGTTTTAAATATAGAGATTATCGAATGGCAGGACTTTTATAACGTAAATATCTATCTCTTCAATTGTGTTTACGACAAAATCGTTACTGTTTGCACTAGCGTTACTGGCAACAATAACTACAACGGCAACAACAATGACAGTAAATAATGTAAGTGCAGAAAAATGTGAAGACATAAAGGGTGTTGAGAAGTGGGATGAGGAAGGACACGGCGACAATAACCCGTCTTCCAAAGAGTTTAAAGAGATGCTCAGCGATGATTCTGTAGGCATATGCGAGCTTGCGGAATCGATTGACCATATGGAAGTAAAAGGCTCTGTTGATGATTGGTCGGACTTCAAGGATACAACTGTCTTCTTGAGCACTACAGAAAAGGTGCAGGATTGTCTAAAAGATAGGTATGACTTGCCAGATGACGACGGCGACGAGCACCTTGCAGATTACGAAATACAAAAGTGCGCCACTGGAGATTACTAAACAAAGAATCTAAACTTTTTTCCTTTTTTTAAAAGCTAGTCTCAGAAATAACTCTTGTTTGGCTATAAGCCTTTAGTAGAGCCTGCGGCTGCAAACGATACGTCTGAAGCAGCAAGACAATTCTACATATTTCGGGTTCAGGAAAAGCTATATAATCAATTAACAGGTCCCTACTACATGCAATGTCCGAATCCCACCGAAGCCGAATTACTGATATCATAACTAGTAATATACGAATATGCCGAGGATGTTAAATTTGAATTTACAGACATGTGACTTAAGGGCATACAGACCACCATAACTTACCAGAAATCAAGAACATGTATCTTTTATAGAATACTTTAGAAGAATGGTATAATATATTAGCCATTATTAGTACAAGGAGGCTACATTCTCCATTCATCCTAAGACTTCGCAGTTCACATTAGCAGTATCCTCACTAGGATCGAAATCTAGAATTCTATCAAAACCTTCATTGCATTCAAAGAAATCATTGCCCGGTCCTCCATTAAACACATCATCATCTGAGCCTCCTAAAAGATAGTCCTCTCCTTCTCCTCCATCTAAATAGCTTTCAGAATAAGTAAGAATGTTGCCATTTACCGAAGCAAAAATGTTGGCAACACGGTTTTCCTTGATTTTTATATCGTTAACTGGAACCAAATCTCCTGTTTCAATCCCTAAAAGCTTATCATTTAGTCGATTGACTATCGCTAGTTCATCTCCAATTATTACACTAGAGAGGCTTGAGGTTGAGTCTGCATAGATGAAATCGTTTCCGTCTCCTCCAAAAATGTTATCCAAGCCTCCTCCACCTTGTATGGAATCGCTTCCATTATTGCCATATATTATATCGTCACCGTTATTACCTTGAATAATATCATCGCCATCAAGTCCAGAAATTTCCTGTTCCGTTTGGCCGCAGAGTCCACTACGGCTATACATAAATATCTGAATAGAGTCTTGATTTTGATGTCAATTTGTTTAACTACAAAAGCAAAATTTTCAGTTGTCC
>DATFEX010000131.1:0-4394 GCA_035250685.1 Nitrososphaeraceae archaeon
GCTCGTTACCTGACTTAACAGGACACCTCACGGCACGAGCTGGCGACGGCCATGCACCTCCTCTCAGCTTGTCTGGTAAAGTCTTCAGCTTGACCTTCACTCTGCTGTCGCCCCCGGTAAGATTCCCGGCGTTGACTCCAATTGAACCGCAGGCTTCACCCCTTGTGGTGCTCCCCCGCCAATTCCTTTAAGTTTCAGTCTTGCGACCGTACTACCCAGGCGGCAGACTTAACGGCTTCCCTGCGGCACTGGACCAGCATTAAGCTAGTCCATCACCGAGTCTGCATCGTTTACAGCTGGGACTACCCGGGTATCTAATCCGGTTTGCTCCCCCAGCTTTCATCCCTCACCGTCGAGCGCATTCTGGCAAGCCGCCTTCGCCACTGGTGGTCTTCAATGGATCAACGGATTTTACCCCTACCCACTGAGTACCGCTTGCCTCTCCTGCCTCCTAGTCTTATAGTATCCTCCGCGGCCCATCTGTTAAGCAGTTGGATTTAACGGAGGACTTGTAAAACCGGCTACGGATGCTTTAGGCCCAATAATCGTCCCGACCACTCGGGGTGCTGGTATTACCGCGGCGGCTGACACCAGGCTTGCCCACCCCTTATTCTGCACCATTTTTAGAGGTGCCAAAAGACTTCCTTAGCGGAAATCACTCAGAATAACCCTGTCAAGCTTTCGCTTATTGCAGAGGTTTCGCGCCTGCTGCGCCCCATAGGGCCTGGGTCCTTTTCTCAGTACCCATCTCCGGGCTCCTCCTCTCAGAGCCCGTACCGGTTACAGGTTTGGTGGGCCATTACCTCACCAACAGCCTGATCGGTCGCAGTCCAATCCAAAGGCCATATAGATTTTGATCAAAAACCATTCCAGGTATCTTGGTCTATCGCGGTTTAGCCTCAGTTTCCCGAGTTTATCCACGTCCTCTGGTTATGTTGACTACGTGTTACTGAGCCGTGTGCCACGTATTGCTACGTTGACTCGCATGGCTTAATCTCACTCTGATAGCAGTCGGGTCCGGCAGGATCAACCGGAGTCGATCCTTATTCTATTATAAAATAGTACGGTCGGACAATCAAGTTATTGTGCATATTGTGTAACCATGTCAGATTCAATTTGTTGTCGAATCTCCATATTATGAGCGCAACTGGAGGTCGATGAATCATGGAATGGCCAACTGACCAAAAATCATCTACGACGCCGCCTATATGATTGCGTTCCTAGAAATTCTTGTCTAATTTAGATATAAACGTTCGCTTGATAATGAAATAATGATTTTTCAAAAGTAAAAATCAAATCTTTTACTTGCCTAGAATCACGACGGATTTGTTTTCAGAATAAAAAGGTACACTTAAAATATTCACGCAGAAGAATTACTTGGTCTATGAAGAATAAGATTTGTATGTCGCATAGAGAAGATGTTGACGGTGTATCTTCCGCCGCCCTTATCAAAACCGCGTTTGATGTTAATACGATAATTCTTGTTGATTATGCAAATATGATCAAAACATTACGTAGTATGGTATCAAACGTTCATGATGGGACTAACAAAATAGATGAATTATTCATTTGTGATTTAGGATTAAGCAAAAGGAATGAAAATGAATTTGTTAAAATACTGAAGGAAATTATCGAAGCAAAATGCAAAGTTACCTACATTGATCACCATGACTTGGATAAGAAAATTTTATCCGAATTGAAAAAAAATGGAGTAAAACTAGTGCACAGCACCGATGAATGCACGAGTGTTCACATTTATAACAAATACAAAAAAAGATTTGGTTCTTATTCAGCTTTTATTGCGGCAGCAGCAGCACTAACGGATTATTTAGAAACAAAACCTATTGCCTCTAACTTAGTATCAAGATTTGATCGTCAGTTTTTGATGCTTGAAGCGACTGCTTTATCATATATGATATCCTCAAGCCAGCATGATAGCGACTTCTTAATGAAGATCGTAGATGAACTATCACAAAACAAGTATCCACACGATATTGAAGGTGGATTTCTAAGGGCTGAACGACACGCAAAAAAGGTTCTTTCAGTGGTAAAGTCTATTGAAGACTCAATAGTTTTGAGCAAAAATTTGGCATATGTTCAGATTAATTCAGAACTACCATCCAGCATGGTTGTTAATTTCGTGCTTGGCGCATCAGGAAAACCAGTTGCACTTGTATACAAGACTAAAGAGGATATTAAATCTTGTATTATCTCCATTAGAGGATCAAATGAATGTAAGGTGCATCTTGGCAGGATTGTTAACAACCTATCTTCAGCACTTTCTGGCAGCGGAGGAGGTCATGAGAAAGCTTGCGGGGCGGTTATTCCAAAAGATAAGTTTTTAGAATTTATCAAACAATTAGATAAAAAATCCAGATAAACATGCACAAAATTGTTTAAACTTGTAGAACAATAGAAAACACAAGAATTATTCTGGACAGGCGATTAAGCCCATCCAGAATATGTTCCCCATCGGTTTGGTCGATGTATTCTTAGAGTCATTGGTAAGGCAATTTAAATGTGCTGCCTTAATTCAATGATGTCTGGCAAATGTTCAAACCTAATCTGATGACTTGATCATCTTCTGAGAGCTCTTGTTTAATGAAGTTGAAGTTAACCTGTTACTAAATACAGTTAATCTCAAAGCTAGCAGATTTGTTGGGTTTGTAACCTTAATCGTAAATCAAAAAAAGGTATTTAATGCCTGAGTATTAATTTGGGCAGTGTTAAATGTCCTTGATAGGGTTCTCGTAACCAATTGAAGCAATGGTAATTAGGGTTTTTAGTAAGTTTAAGAACTATGAGAAGTAAACTCTAAGAGTGAATATTCCTGATTTTCGAAAGAAATTTCTAAGGGATTTTAAAGAACTTCAAGATCAATTTGATTCAACAAATGGTGATTACGATAACATGCGAACAATTATTGAAAAACAATTACAATTGTGTAACGCCTACAGGCCGTTGATTAAGAATCTACAAGAATCCAATGAGGTCACTACTATGATTAATGATTTAACTACAAAATTGCTTGTTCTAAAATTAACAGGCGATCTTCAGAAAAATGTTACCAAGCTAACTGATCGTGTTGATGATCTGCAGAAAAAATTGAATCGATAACTTTCATCAAAGCCCAGTTTAATTATTTTCATTAAATCTCATATATAGTCTCAGTGTAGTCGTTTCTACTCATCATTCAAAATATACCTATCAATACCACCAACTAGTAATTGGTAACGTGAACTAACTTTTGAGGATCAAACCTGAGGCAATTACTATTTGTTTGAACGTTTTATTCTTTAATGCAAGATTGACTTTCTTCGTAAATTTATTCACAGGAATAAGGATTCTATTTGGGTGAACTTCGTCAAAAGATAGTGCAAGAGTTGTTATTGGAACGTTGTGAACGCAAATATTATATCTAGATTGAGGGTTTGCTCTAATTTTACGTTTGAATCTGACAATCGAAATTTTTTTTACTTTTTTTGCAGAGCTAAATGCAGGTTGAGTCTGTATGCATTCACACCGACAGTCCTCAGGACTACTCATACTCGATGTGCACGAGCAGGCATCAGTATCACATGAAATTCCACAACCGGTGTAGAGCACTTTATCGCCATTCTAAATCATATTACGCGTATGCATCTTTATAAATATTTATGATAATTATTTTCCTAATTGTCTCTTGTTTCCTTCTCTAGTGACGTATCGCTATATTAGATACTAAGCTATCTGATTTAAATTGATATTCTAATATATTTTGATAAATTCACTTTATGTTACTGTAAAGAAGAGACGCATCAAAAAGGACTAATTATATCCATCTCTATCAATCTTTTATCTGAAGTTTATCCAGAATTTTGTCAATATTTGCAATGGGTTTATTCTTACTATCCGATATTTCTTGATGAGAAGGTGGATTTGCAAAATATTCCTTGTTATTTTCAGCAATTCTTTCATGATAAGAAGGAACCAATTCGTTCTGATAGAAGATACCAATTGGGATCTTATCTCCCCATTCACTTGAAAATTGCAAAATCCTTGTCATCTTCTCATTAATTTCTGATTCGTCTTTTATCGTACCATCATATCCTGTTTCCTCAATTTTATAGATTCTAGGCATAGCCTTACCTGTCTCTTGTTTGTCCATACCCTGAAACCATTCCCTAGTGTGGATGTCGTCATATGTTGGACAGGGTTGTAGAACATCTACAAACGCCAACCCCTTGTGTGTTATTGCCCGTTTTATTGTGTCTTTAAGATGTTTAACATCGTATGAATACGAACGTGCGATAAAGGTGAATCCAGAGACTAATGCTAATGCTAGTGGATTTACAGAATTACTTGTATTGGGTGTTACAAGTGATTTTGTCTTTTCACCCAACCTTAACGTTGGT
>DATFEX010000132.1:0-3252 GCA_035250685.1 Nitrososphaeraceae archaeon
CTGACTTCCATTTTGATTAGTCATTTGATTTTGAGTTTGTACTGTTTGATTACTGTCCGATCCTCCAAGTGTGGTACTGTCTGTTTGATTGGTACCAGAAAGTGACCCACCGCTCTGCAGCCCACCTGTCGAACTGCCGCCCGTTTCGTTTCCTTGAGTACTTATATCTGGTAAATCACCTGAACCTTCAGTGGTCTCTCCCTGTTCATAAGAAGGACCTTCAGCGTCGTTATCCTGAATTGTTACTATTTTGGGGTCTTTACTCGCTAAAAATTGAGACCCTGCCGCAGATAGAACTAATGAATTGCTTGAAATCCCTTGTACAAATAAAAACGAAACCGATAGTACCAGGATTGAGAAGCACGTTAACCTATTTGAATCCATCGATTGAATAAAGGCAACATACTATAAATACAGCCTACGAGGTCCTAAAAAGAAGTAAACTAACGGGCCCAGTAGATTAACAGACCCGGACCCATCAGACGTGGTTGTGGATTATTGTAATATTTCATTAACCAATAAATTATAAAAGTGTTCAAGCATAAACGCCGTGGATCAATATGGTGGTATCCTATTTTTGACTCACCGGCAGTTTATGGCTATCGTAGAAGTATATGCCAAAAAACTATCTAAAACTTTCAGGTGGGAAGGAAAATCATAGGTAACATTCACTTTAGGCCGTTATATTGTTTAAGGCCATTGAAAAGTTCGATTTTTATCTATCTATTTGTGGCGATTACTTTTTTCCCTTTCCTAAATGCTAGTGGCGTACTTACTCAAAATGGCACTTGTACAGATGGAAATGTGGTCGTTGGAAATAGAACTTATATTCTTAACCAAACTTATGCGGACTTCATCAGGAACCTGACAAATGACAATCGTCCCTTGGCTGAAATAATTTGTCAAGGTTTAATGAATCAGACCGCCGCTCAATAATATCGAATACTCGCATACAGAGGACAAACAAACGCATTCCTCAACCGAAAGTCTAATTAAGACTGAATATGTAGCAACTGGTAGATATTCCGAATAGGTGATGAACAAATACGGGCCCACCAGTTGCTATTAAGCGACTAAGGGAAACAAACTATTTAAGATTATTCTAATAATCTTACTTAGTTTTGTTTAATATCAAAATTTATCGGAACTCTTCTCAGAATTTCTAGAGAACGTGCATCCTCCGAAGTAAAAATTCGACTTCTTCCTGAAGACTCAATAATCAAAGTTCAATAAAAATACAGAAAATGAAACTGACAGGAGGAGGGACTCCGCGGTTAGCAGGATACATACGGTTCCTCCCATCAGTACCGGTGAAACGGCAATAGTTATTTTGGTTAAATAGTCAATAAATAATTTTCTTTAAGAAAAGAATTATTCTATACTCTTTTTCATTTTTGCATATAGAACCGAATCCTGTATCGTATCTCGGATTTCTTGAATTTTCTTAATTGTATTTCGGTCCTTCCTAGATATCTTTGAATTCTTCTCGATCCGGATTATGAGTTTGGATAACTCGTCCTGACTTCGGTCAATCATATCAGAGTCTACCTCTATAGTTTTTTTTCGCAATGTTCTTTCTCATCAACCTTCGGACGAGGGAAGTCTTGGAGATGATGCGCGCGATCATCATTTGCAGTACTAGACTGTACCAATACTGATCTCTTTTTACCAAGTCCGTATTTGTCTATGAAACGAATTTGAAGAATATCTATATTTTCGAAGATTTTTACTTAAAATAAAATCCGGATGGGAGGTTGTTTTACCGAGTTTATGCAGCAGATAAACCAATACTCCCACCAGATTGATAAGGAACATAATACTTTGGCATGATAGATAATAAATAATTAACTCCCCCTCTCGATAAAGCACTCCTTATTTTAAATTCTGACAATTCCAATTAGCATTATGACCATACAACAGACATTACAAGACGAAATCCAAGAATCAAAAAGATGGATAGATACAGCCGAAGGTGTCTACAAACGAGATTTAATCAAGCGAATCGAACTCGTCAATTGGGTAATAGAAAATATGAAAAATGATGGTACCGACATTTGTAAATTAATAGAGTCTAGAATGGATGAAATAATAACGAAAATAAAAAAAACAGATTCTATTTTTGAACTGGATCCCTTAGATAGCGAACTAAGAATTATGAATTGGATATTGTATCAAGTTTGTAGTAACGAATAAAAAAATTCTTCTACTTCGATTGTACTAGTATAGGACTAGCAAAATCAAAGTCGTGTAATCCATTTCTGAATAAAGTTGTGTCTGTACAAGGAGAATTACTGTTCATAAAACTTGACCACATAACTTCACATGTTCTGCACTTATATTCGCCTGGAGCGACATCTGGTTTTATTGCTCTTTTCACACTATAAATATACTCATTCAGGTATAATAACCCTCGTCCTTTCGGATTCATGGCCACTTCGAACCTTTGAAAAGTATAATATTCTGGTAGGAAATGAGTTAATGGCGTTAAGATGAATGGGCCCTTACCTCAATAGTTTTATTGTAAATACTTGCGTATTTGCAATTACGCCATTTCGGTTTGGGTTGGATATTTTATAGACGACATCTTTTAATACAGTTTCATTTTCTATGAAAAAATTTATCTTTCAGTTTCTATCAATACTAAGACTGGTGTTTGGGATTGGACAAGAGAATAGAACAGGATCTAAAAACTCTTGATAAACCTTGTCATAAGCCCTAAAGAACTGGCTCATTGGTGTGATGTGATAGAAAGTGCTGCAAAAAATAATTGCGAAGATAATATGGCTAAAATCATATTCAGTTATTGTCCCGACAAAAAATCAATTGGATTCTATATCAATGATGCAAAATCAAGGGATTGTTTAGTTAAGTCTATTGAAACTAATCTTCCATTAATTCCAGAATCCCTTCAAGGTTTTTTCAGCGTATTCAAATATGATTTAAAAAATTTGAAATTTGACGGTTAAGAACTAGTTAACCATCGAATTTTATTTTCAGGGTCCTGTGCCGTATTGCAAAAATGTTGTTTTAAATCCTAAACAGGGACACATATCCTTTTGACATCTTGAGCCGTCCGAAGTATGATCATTTTTTCTATGCCCGCAATTAAGACAGATGTCATGTATCTGCATGATATGTACAAATCAAATTGGCTTATAACGGTTCTACAATTAGAAGATAAAAAGATTGAAAGTTAAGAACAGGGTGGGCCCATCTATTGGCCCTTGGCCGACCCACCCGAATGAATCGTTT